>JAHWJM010000204.1 GCA_019348435.1 Actinomycetota bacterium | reverse complement strand
TCGTCGAAGGAGAAGTCCTCGCTGATCGTGCGCAGCAGCTCGAGCGCCGGGCCCATGATCTCTGGCCCGATGCCGTCGCCGGGCAGGGTGACGATGGTTGGCATAGGCGCAGCAGGCTATCCGCGCGGCTCAACGCGAGGAATGACCGCCTTGCGGGACTCGGCTGAGACCGCTGCACAGGCACGCGAATGGCGTTCGTCTGTCGGTGTGTCGAATGCGTGTCGCTCCGCGTGCACGATTCGACACACCATCATCCGGTCGCGGTGCGGCTGAGCAGCAGCGAGCGCCGAGCGGCGCGCTGGCGCCGGGAAAACGCAAGCCAACCTGGCCGAGTCCGGCGACTACCTGGACGGCTGTGAGGCGGCGATCAGCACCGCCAGCATCATCGCCGCGGCCGTCCGGCTGGCCGACCCGGCTACGTCAGCCACGCCGCGCGACGATGTTCAGCCGCACGTAGTCGAGCACGGGTCGATCTCCGAGCCGAGCCATCACGGCGTTCAGGAAGCGCTCGTGCTCGTCGGGCGCGAGGCGCTCGAGGTGCGGGCCGAGGCAGACCGTCTCCAGGTAGTTCCGTGGCTCGTCGGGTGCGACGGGCCACGCCTGCGTCCAGCAGCGCACGTCCTCGAATCCGGCGCGCCGCAGGCGCTCCTCGGTCTGCTCGCTGCCGGCGAAGTTCCACGGGCGCGGCCAGCCCTCGAATCGCGGTGCGAGACCGGCGTCGGCAGCTGCCTGCAGCGCCGCGGCGTGCACCGCGGCCACGTTGCCCTCTGCGCCGCACTGCGCGCTGAGCCGCGCGCCCGGCCGCAGCACGGCGTGCAGCCGCGCGAACAGCGCGTCGTGGTCGGGCACCCAGTGAAACGTCGCGTTGGAGAAGACCGCGCCGACCTGCTCGCCCGGCTCGAGGCGCAGCTCTGCGAGGTCGGCGAGGCGCACGTCGGCGCGGGGATCGTCCGCCAGCTCCTTGCGCGCGCGGGCGGCCATCTCGGGCGAGGCGTCGACGGCGATGACACGGCCGCGCGGCAGGCGCTCGAGCAGCAGCCGGGTGACGCGCCCCGAGCCGCAGCCCGCGTCGAGCACCGTCTCGTCACCGCGCAGCTCGAGGCGATCGAGTACGGCGGCCGCCATCGCGACCTGCGGGCCGGACACCCGGTGGTAGGCGTCCGCGTTCCAGTCGCGGACGGGCGGGCTCATCGTAACGCCGTCGTATCGGCGCCGCCCCCCCAGCCGCCGCGCTCGCGCTCGGCCTCGTAGGCGGCGATCGCATCCTCCTGCGCGAGCGTCAGCGCGATGTCGTCGAGGCCGTTGAACAGCCGGTGCTTGGTCTCGGGGTCGATCTCGAAGCGGGCGACGGTGTCGCCGAAGCGGACCTCCTGCGCCTCGAGATCGATCTCGGCCTCATCGGCTTGCATGAGCGCCTTGACCTCGTTCTCCGACAGCGTCACCGGCAGCAGCCCGATCTTCGTGCAGTTCGAGGCGAAGATGTCGGCGAAGGACGGCGCGACGACCGCCTTGAAGCCGTAGTCCTGCAGACCCCACGGCGCGTGCTCCCGGCTGGAGCCGCAGCCGAAGTTGCGCCCGGTCACCAGGATCGGGTTGTGCGGCAGGTCCCAGCCCGGCTGCTTGGCCCAGTCGTAGAACAGAAACTCGCCGAAGCCCGTGCGCTCGACGCGCTTGAGAAACTGCTTGGGCATGATCTGGTCGGTGTCGACGTCGGTCCGGTCGAGCACGCTGACGGGGCCGGTGATGGTCTTGATCGCTTGCATGGTTACCTCCGCGGGGCATCCGGCCCCGCGCTATCGGTGACGGTGCGCGAGCTTGCGAGGCGGCCTCCGGCCGCCGGAGACAACCACTCCCTGATGTCGACGAAGCGGCCCTCGATCGCGGCGGCCGCGGCCATCTGCGGCGAGACGAGGTGGGTGCGCCCGCCGCGGCCCTGACGGCCCTCGAAGTTGCGGTTGGAGGTCGAGGCGCAGCGCTCCCCCGGCTCCAGCGTGTCGGGGTTCATGCCCAGGCACATCGAGCAGCCCGCGCCACGCCAGTCGAAGCCCGCCGCGCGGAAGATCTCGTCGAGGCCCTCGCGCTCGGCCTGCGCCTTGACCTGGGCGGAGCCCGGGACGACCATCGCGCTCACGCTCGGCGCGACCGAGCGCCCCTTGACCACGTCGGCTGCCACGCGCAGGTCGCCGATGCGGCTGTTCGTGCACGAGCCGATGAACACGCGATCGAGCGCGATCTCGCGGATCGGGGTGCCTGCCTCGAGGCCCATGTACGCCAGCGCGCGCTCGTGTCCCTCGGTCGCGGGCTGTGGAACCGCCTCGGCGACGCCCGCGACCATGTCCGGCGCCGTGCCCCACGTCACCTGGGGGCTGATCTGGCTCGCGTCGACGGTGATCTCGCGGTCGAAGGTCGCCCCCTCGTCGGTCTTGAGCGCGTGCCACTCGTCGGGGATCTCGATGCCGGCGTGGTCGGCGACCCAGGCGAACGTCGTCTCGTCGGGCGCGATCATCCCGGCGCGGCCACCGCCCTCGATCGTCATGTTGCAGACGGTCATGCGGCCCTCCATCGAGAGGGCCTCGATCGCCGGCCCGGCGAACTCGACGACGTGGCCGGCCGCGCCGTCGGTGCCCATCTGGCCGATCGTCGCGAGGATGAGGTCCTTCGCCGTCACGCCGAAGCCCAGCTCGCCGGTGTAGTTGATCCGCATCGAGCGCGGCTTGGGCGCGACGAGACACTGCGTGGCCAGCACGTGCTCGACCTCGCTCGTGCCGATCCCGAAGGCCAGCGCGCCGAAGGCGCCGTGCGTGGCCGTGTGGCTGTCGCCGCAGACGATCGTCATGCCGGGCCGGGTGACGCCGAGCTCGGGGCCGATGACGTGGACGATGCCCTGGCGCGCAGAGCCCAGCGAGTACACCGGGATGCCGAACTCCTCGCAGTTGCGCTCGAGCGTCTGGACCTGCACGCGGCTGAGCTGGTCCTTGATGAGCGCGACGGTCGGCGTGCCATCCGTCGGCACGTTGTGGTCGGCGGTCGCGAGGGTGCGGTCGGGCCGGCGCACGGTGCGGCCGGCGAGCCGCAGGCCGTCGAAGGCCTGCGGACTGGTGACCTCGTGGACGAGGTGCAGGTCGATCCACAGCAGCCCTGGCGCGACCTCGTGGGCGGCCCAGATCTTGTGAAACAGCGTCGTGGGTGCGGATGTCTGCATGCGCGTCAGCTCCTGCGTAGGCCGGCGGAGACGACCGCGAGCAGGATCGCCTCATCGTCGCCGGGGTTCTCGAAGTGGTGGGGCAGGTCGGCGTCGAAGGTCACGCAGTCGCCTTCGGCGAGCTCGTGGCGCTCGCCGTCGATGCGCAGCACGACGCGGCCGTACTGCACGAGCGCCGTCTCGCGGCTTCCCGGCTCGTGCATCGGCGGGTCGCCCGGGCCGCCCGTGCTTGCGCGCGCGGCGAGCACGTGGCGTGACAGCTCCGCGCGCTGGCCGGGCAGCGGGGGCGTGAGGATCTCGGCGCGGTGCCCGGAGGCCGAGTCGCTGTTGCCGGGACGCCGCTCGCCCGCGCGCACGATTGCGACCTGGCCGGCCTCGTCAAGGCGCAGCAGCTGCGACAGGCGCAGGTCCAGCCCCTTGGCGATGCGATCGGCGACGGCGAGCGTCGGGCTCGTCTCGCCGCGCTCGACCTGACTGAGCATCGGTGCGCTCACGCCGCTGCGCTGGGCGAGGTCGCGCAGGCTGAGCTCCATCGCGTCACGCAGCGCACGGATGCGCTGGCCGATCGCGTTGTGATGCTCCAGCGTCGTCGCCATACGCTTGTACGTTATCACGTACAGCGGTTGGTTGCGGCGCTGACCCACCCCCCGCCGCGGGTACGCTCAACGTTCGTGGCCGACCCTCCGTTCCTACGCCCTGACGTGCTCGTGCTTGCCAGCGGCGGCACGCTCGGCGAGGCCTGGATGAGCGGCATCCTGGCCGGCATCGAGGACGCCACGGGCCATGACTTCCGCACCACCGAAGCGGTCGTCGGGACGTCGGCGGGGGCGCTCATCGCGGCCGCCCTGGTCGCGGGTGAGCGCCCGCGCCGGCCTCGGCCGCCGAACGGGCAGCGCGAACTGCCCGCGGGCGCGTCGAGCGGCGACGTCGCGTCGGAGGGCTCGGCGCGCCTCGCCGCGCAGTGGCTGCCGATGCCGCGCACGATCCTGCAGAGCGTCGCGCGCGAGGCCGTCCGCCTGGCCGGTGCCGCGGCGACGCCACTGGCGCCCATCGCGCTCGCCGCCGGCGCGAACGGCAGCACCGCGCTGCGTGCAGCGCTGCTCGGCCGCGCCCCGGGCAGCGACACCTCGCTGGCCGAGATCCGCGAGCGCGTCGACCGCGCGGGCGCCCGCTTCGACGGGCGCCTGCGGGTCGTCGCCGTCGACCGCGCCAACGGCCGGCGCGTGGTGTTCGGCGCGCCGGGTGCACCGGCCACGACCGTCGCCGAGGCCGTGCAGGCATCGTGCTCGGTGCCATGGATCTTCGCGCCGGTGCAGATCGACGGGCGCGAGTACGTCGACGGCGGCGTCTGGAGCAACACGAACCTCGACGTCGCTCCCGCGGCGCGCGCGACGCAGGTGCTCTGCCTCAACCCGATCGCCAGCCTCGACATCGCGATGGCCTCGCCCTTCGGGATGCTGCGTGCGATCGCCGGCAGCACGGCGGCGCTCGAGACGCTCGCGCTGCGCAGCCGCGGCGCGCGCGTGCGCATGATCGGGCCCGGCCACGACATCGCGCGCGTCATGGCTCCGAATCTTACGGACGTGCGCCGCCGCGAGGAGGTCCTGGCGGGCGCGTACGCGCAGGGCCTGGAGATCGGCGGCGCCACGGCCACAGGCGAGCCGGCGCCGGGGTCACGATGATCGCCGTGCGCTACGTGCTGCCCGGCGTGATCCTGCTCGCGGGCGTCGTGGCGCTGCTCGTCAGCGACACGCTCACCGGCCTCGAGGGACTGGCGATGGGAATCGGCGTGGCGGCCTCCGTCCTGCTGCTGAACGTCCTGTACCGCGTCGGCGTCAAGGGTGACCTCGAGCGCGACGACGAGGAGGCGGCGCGCGTCTTCTACGACGAGCACGGCCACTGGCCCGACGAAGAGCCGCCCGCGGGGCGCCGGCGGGCCGGCCCGTCGGGCTGAGCCGGTCAGGCGGTCACTCGGCGTCCGGCTCGTTGCCGGGCGGCCTGCCCTCGCCCTCGGCCTGATCGCGCTCGGTCTTGGCCTCGACCTCGGCCGGCGTCCTCGCGGGATCGGTGTCGGGGTCCTCTTCGGCGTCGTACTGCTTGTCGGTGTCGGCCTGCATGCCTTGGGGAATTACCCGGCGCCTCCGGCAGACATTCAAGAGATCTGCTGCGTCGGCATGCTGCGCTACGGCGCCGCGACCGGCTCGCTGGCCGCGACGTCGA
>JAHWJM010000203.1 GCA_019348435.1 Actinomycetota bacterium | reverse complement strand
ATCATCAGCGGCGCCACGAACGAGCGCATCAAGACGATCGAGGCGCCGGATCCGGGCGGTACCGCACCCGGCAACAATGCCGCCAACTTCGCCTTCCCGTGGACCTCGAAGGTCGGTCTCAACCGTCCTGCCACGGCCCCGGGCACCTTCACGGACATGGGAAGCTGCGCGAGCCCGCCGCCCAACGCCGGCGAGCTGTGTCGCAGCGCGACGGTCGGTGGGCCCGACGGCGTGCCGGACATCCTCGTCGGCGCCCGCGGCGTCGATGCCCGCGGCCTCAAGGACGCCGGCCGCGTGTACGTCTTCGACGGCGCCACGTTCGCGCTGCTCAAGCGCATCGACCAGCCCGAGAGCGATACGACGCCTGTCGCCCTTTCCCGCGCCGGCGGAACCTGGTTCGGCCGTGTCGTCCTCAACCCGAGCGGCCTGCCGCCGTGCGAGGGCAACGCCGGCGTCGGCTCGTGCGACACGGCGTCGCAGTCGGTGCTCGCCGGGGACCTCAACGGCGGCGGCGCGCCGGACCTCGTCATCAGCGCCTCGGCAACGACCGAGAACAGCGACACGGCGCATCCCGGCTCGCACTGCGCGCGGGCGAAGGTCGTGACCGGGAGGGTCGCGACCTGCGGCGCTGCCGGCCGCGTCTACGTCTACCACGGCGAGGACATCGTCAATACCAGCCCCGCCGAGATCCTCGACGGGACGGCGACCGAAGGCGGCCCGGCCGAGACCGTGACGACGATCCGCAACATCCACGCGCAGGCCGACCCGGTGCAGGACCCGATCGCCAGCGACTCGGAGATCTTCGGAAACTCGCTGCAGCCCGTCGGCGACGTCGGCGAGTGCCGCGCGCTCGCTGCTACCGAGACCAAGCCGGCCGTCCCGGTTCCGGCGGCGGGCGAGCTGTGCCCGCGCGCGCAGGGCTTCACCACGCCGGACGGACGGCCGGAGTTCCTGCTCCTGTCGCCCCGCACCGACCTTCCGGTCGACGCCCCCGACCCCAACCTCGCCGACGCGGGGACGGCCTACCTGATCGACGGCAAGACGAGCACGATCCTCGGGGTCTACCGCAACCCCGAGCCGCAGCTTGCGGCGACCTTCGGGCAGATCGTCAACTATTTCGCCGTCGGCGACCTCGGCGACATCGGCCTGCCCGATGTTTTCATTCCGGCCTCTGCCCAGAACGCCTCCGGCTTCTCGGCGGCCGGTCGCGGCTACGTCATGAACGGCAACTTCAAGACCGGCGTGAGCACGGTCAACTTCGCGCGGCTCGACGACCCGACACCTACAACGTCGGGCAACTTCGGATACGCGTATACGGGTGTCGGGGACCTTGTTCCCGGCGGAGACACGCCGGCCAACGAGTTGCTGGTAGGTGCCACCGCCGGCTTCTTCGGAGCGGGTCCCAAGGGCGGTCTGCTCAGCGACGTGCATTTCTTCAATGCCTCGTCGGAGAAGGTGCTGCAGACGATCCCCGATCCCGACAAGCAACCCGCCAGCCAGTTCGGCGAGGAGATCATCCCGCTCGGCGATCTCAACGGCGACACGTA
This sequence comes from Actinomycetota bacterium, assembly GCA_019348435.1. Taxonomy (GTDB): domain Bacteria; phylum Actinomycetota; class Thermoleophilia; order Solirubrobacterales; family Solirubrobacteraceae; genus CADCVQ01. The sequence goes on along the minus strand of JAHWJM010000203.1, from coordinate 3,900 downwards.
CCTGGACTTCGCCGTCGCGGCCCCGCTGTTTGACACCGAGACGTTCACCGACCAGGGGCGGGTGTACGTCTTCAGGAGCAACAACTCGCCGGCCCCGGCGCCCCCGGCGCCGCCACCGGCAGCTGCACCGCCGGCGGCGGCAGCAGCGCCACCGGCGGCAGCAGCGCCACCGGCAGCGAACTCGGACGCGGTGACGGCAAGGGCGCTGCGTGAGGGCCGCTGCGCGAACGACCGGGTAGGCACGAACAAGGGCGAGAAGCTGTTCGGCACGATCGCCGGCGACGCGATCTTCGGCCGCGGCGGGGACGACATCATCAACGCGCTTCGCGGAGATGACTGCGTCGACGCCGGTAGGGACGACGACAGGTTGTCCGGCGAGAGCGGAAACGACAGCCTGCTCGGCGGCAGCGGGAACGACCGGATGCATGGCGGCTCGGGTGCCGACCGGCTCTTCGGCCAGGGGGGTCGCGACTACCTCGTCGGGAACTCCGGTCGAGACATGCTGGCCGGCGGCGACGGCAACGACAAGCTGAACGGTGGCAGCGACCGGTCCCGCCTGTATGGGGAGCGCGGCAACGACCGTCTGTGGGCGCGAGGCGGCGGCCGCAACCTGCTCGACGGCGGAGGCGGCAGTGACCGCATCAACGCGGTCAACGGCAAGCGGGACACCGTCCGCTGCGGCACCGGCTTCGACCGCGCGACCGTCGACCGGGTCGACCGCGTCTCGGGGTGCGAAGTCGTAAGGCGACGGCGCGCGTGAAGCTCGCGAAGCGGTCCGTGCGGGCCGCGCCGGCGGATGACAAGCCGCCGACGCGGCCCGATGGCGACCGGCCGGGCGGCGGGCCGAAGTTGCGCCCTCTCGGCGCCGTCCGTGGCGCGCTCGTCGGCGTCGCCCTCGTCGTGATCGGCGCCGGCCTGGCGTTCCTTGCCTCCGGCTTCGAGCGCAGGGCGAGCGCGCGCGTCATCGGCGACAACTCGCCGATCAACGCGGGAGCGCGGGTGGCAGGCGACATCAGCGCTCACAACTCGCCGTCGCTGGTCTTCAATCCGCGCAACCGGGCCAACCTCGTCATCGCCAACAAGATCGACAGCCCGCGCTTCTCGTGCGCGCTGCACGTTTCCTTTGACGGCGGCGTGCACTGGAGCCAGACACCGATCCCGCTGCCCGCCGGCGAGGAGCCCAAGTGCTACGCCCCCGACGTCGCGTTCGCGGCTGACGGAACGCTGCACATGAGCTTCGTCACGCTGAAGGGACGCGGCAACGTGCCCAACGCCGTCTGGCTCGTGCGCTCCCCCGACGGCGGCCAGACGCTGTCGGACCCCGTGCGCGCGCGCGGACCGCTGAAGTTCCAGGTCCGGCTGACGGCTGATCCGGCGGCGCCCCGGCGGCTTTACATGACGTGGCTGGAAGGCCGCGAGGTCGGCCTCTTCAAGTTCAGCAGGCCCGGCAACCCGATCCGGGCGTCACGCTCAGACGACGGCGGGGCCACCTGGAGCGCTCCGGTCGCCGTGAACGCACCGCTGCGCGTACGCGCGCTGGCGCCGTCCCCCGCCGTCGGATCGAAGGGCGAGCTCTACGTCCTGTATCTCGATCTCGGCGAAGACAGGCTGAACTACGAGGGCGGCCACCGCGGCCGCGGCGGAGAGCCCTATCGCGGCGCGTGGAAGCTGGTGCTGGCGCGCTCGACCGATCGCGGCGCCACGTGGGAGGAGTCCGTCGTCGACGACAGGCTCGTTCCGACAGAGCGCTTCATAGCATTCACGCCGCCGTTTCCCTCGCTGGCCGTCGACCGGCGATCGGGCAGGCTCTACTCCGCCTTCCACGACGGCCGCCGCGGCAATCCAGACGTCTATCTTTGGACGCTGGCGCCGGGAAGCCGCGCTTGGAGCGCCGCCGTGCAGGTCAACGACACGCCGAGGCACGACGACAGCTCGCAGCTGCTGCCGAAGCTCTCGGTCGCGCCCGATGGCCGGCTCGACGTCCTCTACTACGACCGCCGCAGCGACCCGCAGAACGTCAAGACGGAGGTATCGCTGCAGTCGTCGTACGACAGCGGCAAGAGCTTCCTGCCTCGCTTGCGGCTGTCCGACCGGCCCTTTGACTCTCGCATCGGCTACGGCAGCGAGCGCGGTATGCCCGATCTCGGTAGTCGCCTCGGCCTGATGTCGACGCGCGAGCGCGCGCTCGGCGTGTGGACCGACACGCGCGGCGGAACGCGGCTCTCGGGCAAGCAGGATCTCGCGCGCGGGCTGGCGGCGTTCTCCCCGCCCGACGATCTGCCGGCAACGCTCAAGACGCTCCTGCGCGTCGTCGGCGTGCTGCTCGCGCTGGCGGGCATCGCGCTGATCGTGGTCACCGCCGCGCGCCGCCAGCAGGGCGAGCCCGCTTCACGTCGACCACTGCGCCCACGGCGAAATCGCCGCGCGCACGCGACAGATGAGCGGCCGTAGGCACGCGCGCCGGTGTGACCGACACCCCTAGGATCATCACGTGACGGCAGCCACAACGGTCGCCGAGGGCAGCACGCTGCGCCTCGCCGTCGTCGGCAAGGGTGGCGTTGGCAAGTCGACCATCTGCGCGACGATCGCGCGCACGATCGCGCGCCGCGGCGGGCGGGTGCTCGTCCTCGACCACGACTCGATGCCCGGGCTCTCGACGAGTCTCGGCTTGCAGCGCGCCGACGAGCCGCTGCTCAACGCCGCGATGGAGCAGGGCGAGGACCGACGCTACCGCTTCATCGATGGGCTCGACCCGGTCAGCGCCGTGCAGCGCTTCGCGATCGACGGTCCCGACGGCATCCGCGTCCTGCAGGTCGGCAAGAGCACGATCGCCGGACCCGACGCGGTCCAGGCGTCGGTGAACGCGTTCTACACGATCGTCCGCCACGTCGAGCACGCGCCCGAGTTCAGCGGCTGGGCGATCGTCGGCGATCTGCCCGCGGGCGGTCGCCAACCCGGCTGCGGCTGGACGCCGTACGCGACGCACTTCCTGCTCGTCGTCGAGGCAACGTGGCAATCGATGCTCACCGCGCGGCGCATCAAGCGGATCGCCAACGATATCCGGCCGGACGCGCGCGTATCGCTCGTCGTCAGCAAGGCGACGGGGCGGGGTGACATCGACCGCATCAGCGACTTCCTCGGCATGCGCGCCTTCGGCGTCGTCCCGCTCGACGAGGACGTGCGGACCGCCGAGCGCGTGGGGGTGCCGGTCTTTCAGCATGCGCCCGCCTCGGTGGCCGTGGCAGCGATCGCTCAGATCGCCGAGCGGCTGGCCGGCGAGAAGCATGAGCTTGCGTCGACGGGTGCCTGACCAGAGCTCTCACGCTCGCTCCTCAACAGCCGAAAGCGCCGGTTCTGACCCCCTTCCCTGCCGCCGCAGAAGGGTTCGGGCCGGAAGGGCGTACCCGTTTGGTACTTCTCGAGCCGAACTCCAGACTTCGCCGAGCGCCTGCCAACGACGGAAGCCCTCCATCGGATTCGAACCGATGACCCCTTCCTTACCATCCCGAAAAGGGCCCGAAACGGCAGATCACGTGCGTTCATGGCCGACACAAAATACCTGCTCAGCGGCGGTTTCGCGAGTTCGGCTCGCGACGGCCGAGGACGGCCTCGCGCAACCGATGTACCCGTTCTGTACCTTAAGGTGAGAGATTCTGCGGGCACCGGACGCCATTGATGTGACTAGTTGTGGTCCGGGCCGGCGCGGGCGAAACTACCGCGGATGGGGGATCCGCGCGACATCGCGCTGCGCAGCGCCGCGCTTGAGTATGTCCGCGAGCTGCAGCGGCGCTACGACGACCTCGTTCCGGTACGGGCGCTCGCCGAGGGCTTCCAGTTCCGCGGCCGCCGCGTGAGCTTCGGGTCCTTCTACAGCGGCATCTTCCGGCCCAAGGAGCTCGA
>JAHWJM010000202.1 GCA_019348435.1 Actinomycetota bacterium | reverse complement strand
TCGGCTCCACCTTCCGCCGCGCCGCCAGTGCCGCAGCCGGCGACGCGAACAACGTCGAGCGGCGCGTGGACGAGCGCCGCCGCCTCGCCCTGGTCGCCGGCCCCGACTGGCGGGAACGGTTCTTCCGCGAGCTGCGCGCGGTGTCGCCCGACCCGGCCGAGCGAGCGGCCTACCACGCCGAGTTGGACGCGCTCGAGGCGCAGCCGCCGTGCCCGCGCTGCGGCTGGAAGGACGCGCCGGCGTTCCGGATCGTGGCCCGCGACGACTGGAGCTGGGCGGCGGGGAGCACGCACGATGAGCCGGCGTGACCTGACGGGGCGGCTGGACCGCGTCGAGCGCGACCTCGTGCCGCGCGACGACTGGCAGGCGTGGTGGCCGGCGCAGCTGCACGTGGTGGGCAAGGACATCACGCGGCTGCACGCCATCATCTGGCCGGCGATGCTGGAATCCGCCGGGCCGGACGACCTGTCGGCCCTGCACCGCGTGTTCGACGTGTACTTCATCACCGCCTCGGGCAAGGCCGCGGGGATGCGGCTGATGGACCTGTACCTGGAGCGCGGCGAGTTCCTCGCCGCCGCCGACGGGCGCGAGCAGCAGGAGGCGCCGCAGCCCGGTGACACCGTCTACGGCTCGGACCGCGGCAAGATCGGGACGATCGACGAGGTCGTGCCTGCCAGTGCCGACCACGCCGGCCATCTGCTCGTCAAGCGCGGCGTGATCTTCGACCGCGACATGTACATCCCGCTCGACGCCGTCACCCGACGCGCCGACCAGAACGTCGTCATCAACGTCCCCAAGCTCGTCGTGGGCAAGATGCCCTGGGACGAGCCTCCATCGCCGGCCGATGTGTCGGCCAAGCAGGGCCCTGCCGCTGCGCAGGTCGAGCACCTGTACGGCTCGCGCTCACCATCGGGCGCGCCGGCAGGCTAAGAGACCTCCACCGCACCCCAGAACGCGACGTGGTTGCGGATCTTGCGGATCCAGGGAAAGGGGTGGCGGTACGTCCACGCAGCGGAGCGAGCGTCCTCGTCTGCCGCGTGGACGTGGTAGTAGCTGGCGACGCCCTTCCACGGGCAGACGCTGCGAGCGCGCGAGGATGAGAGATGCTCCCAGGAAACGCTGTCGGGCGGAAAGTAGTGGTTGCCCTCGACGACGATCGTGTCGTCGCTGTCGGCGATCGTGACTCCGTTGAAGACGGCTCTCATCGCAAGCTCTCCCTCATGTCGAAAGTGTCTCGGCGCGGCGGCGGTGGACCGAGTGCCCCTGCTGCGTCTCGTAGGCCTCGAGGAACTTCAGCCACAGCTCGCTGCGCGTGGGAAACGCCGGCACCGCGTGCGCGAGCGTCGCGAGCGGGACCTCTGCCACGATGGCGATCGTCGCGGCGTGCAGCAGCTCTGCGACCTGCGCTCCGACGAACGTCGCGCCGACGAGCAGCTCGCGGTCGCTGTCGATGACAAAGCGCGTCGTGCCGGGCTCACCGCGGCCGTAGAAGCTCCCGCCGGCGGTGCCGGACGTCGGCAGGTCGATCGCGTCGGCGGCGATCCCCGCCTGCCGCGCGGCTTCGAGCGTCAGGCCTACGGCGGCGACCTGCGGGTCGGTGAAGACCACGCGCGGCGCACCCGGGCCATCGCTGCTCACCGCGGCGTCCTCGCCGAGAATGTGATCTGCGGCCATCCGCGCCTGGTACTTGCCCGAGTGCGTCAGCAGCGACCGGCCGTTGACGTCGCCGATCGCATATAGCCACGGCTGGTCGGGCACGTGTAGGTGGTCGTCGACCTCGATGACGCCGCCGGACAGCCCGACCGTCTCCAGGCCGAGATCGTCGGTCAGCGGCCGGCGGCCGACGGCGACGAGCAGCCGGTCGGCGCTGATCTGCTCGCCGTCGGCGAGCGTCATGGTGATGTCCTCGCCGTCGCGATGCACGGCGCTCGCGCTCGCGCCGACCCGCACGTCGATGCCCTGCCCGTCCAGCGCCGTGCGCAGCTCGTCGCCGGCGAACGGCTCCTCGCGTGCCAGCAGCCGGTCCTGCGCCTCGACCACCGTCACCCGGGAGCCCAGCGACGCCCAGGCCTGCGCCATCTCGACGCCGACGACGCCGCCGCCGAGGACGAGCAGCCTGGCCGGCACCTCGCGCGTCGTCGTCATCTCACGGTTTGACCAGGCGCCCGCCTCGGCGAGGCCGGGGATCGGCGGCACCATGGCGCCGCTGCCGACGGCGACGACGACGGCGTCGCGCGCGACGAGCACGTCGTCACCTACCCGCACGCGCCGCTCGCCGTCGAGGTGTGCCTGGCCGCGCACGAGCTCGACGCCGGCGCTCTGCAGCCACGGGACCTGCTTTGCGTCGTCGAGGCCGTTGATGATCTCGTCGCGGCGCTCGAGCACCGCCCCCACGTCGAGATCTCCGCTCAGCGCCTGGGCGGCACCGGGCACGCGCGCGGCCTCGCGCAGCGCCTCGGCGGGACGCAGCAGCGCCTTGGACGGCATGCACGCATAAAACGAGCACTCGCCGCCGACGAGCTCGCGCTCGACGATCACCACGCGCTTCCCGCCACGTTGCGACAGCCGAGCGGCCAGTACCTCGCCGGCCGGACCTGCGCCGATCACCACGACATCGAATTCCCGTTGCATGTTCGTGCGCTCCATCGTTGCGATTACCCAGGGTGCCCCGTCTTGCGGCCGCGCTTGTCGATTGGAGTCACCCGGGGATGCAAAGGATTCAGCGCTGGCCGTGAATCCTCAGACCGCGCACGCGGACGCGCAGGCCGGCAGCGGCGCGGGCAGATGAAGCTGAAGCGGTCACTGTGGGGCGGCCGCTTTGACCCGCGCCTCGCGACGGGCGGTTGCGCGAGTGCTCCGAGCACGCGATGTCCGCGCCCGTCGCTTTCCGGCCCGCGGGTGCCTCAGCGGCGGGCGAGCTGCTCAGCCGCGTCCTGTAGCGACACGGCGATCAGCGTGGGCTCGGGGACGGTGGCGAGCAGGTGCTGCTCGCGGTGCGCGACCCAGGCGGCGCCCCATCCCGCGCGGAGCGCGCCGAGGATGTCCCAGGCGTGCGCGGCGACGAGGCAGACCTCGTCGGGTTGCGCGCCGAGCCGCCTGCCGGCGTGGCGGTAGACGCGCGGGTCGGGCTTGTAGGCACCGACCTCGTCGGCGCCGATCACCGTCTCGACGTGGCGATCCAGGCCGGCTGCCGCGATCGCCTTCTGCGCGGCATCGCCTGCGCTGTTGGTCACCACCGCGATGCGATAGCCGGCGGCGGCGAGCGAGTCCAGCGCACCGGCGGCATCCGCAAACGCCGGCAGCGTCCGCGCCCGGCGCATCGCCTCGACGAGCACGGCCTCCTCGATCCCTGCGACGCGAAGCGAGCGCTCGAGCGCCGCCCGCAGGTAGTCGGGAAACGGACGATGCTCGCCGGTGAGCGTGTCGGCCATCGCCTGCAGCACCGCATCGTCGAGCGCCGCGCGTGCCAGTTCGCGGTGCTTGCCATCCAGCATCGCTGCGGGATCGATCAGCGTCCCGTTGAGATCAAACGCGATCCAGACCGGCCGTCGCATCCACCACCCCCTTGCCCCGTTCGACGGCTGTGCAAGCTCTCCGAGCGCGGAGGGACCATTCGCCCCGAGCTGCGCGCCGCCGTTGCGGCCAAGAAATGCTCACCGCGGACCCTCCACAGCGCGCAGCACAGCCAGCACGGGTCGCGCGGCCGCGCGCATCCGCGGACTCCGGTAACGGGCGGTAAGGTGCTCGTCAGCGGCGCGCGCCGGGCCCTCGGCGAGCGTCGGGTAGGCATGCACCGTGCGAGACACCACAGCGAGCTTCGCGCCCTGCGAGATCCAACCGGTCAGTTCGGCGATCGCCTCGCCTCCGCCCGCCGACGCGATCGTGGCGCCGACGAGACGGCCGCGCGAATCGGCGACCAGCTTCGCGAATCCGTAGGCCTCGCCGGAGGTGATCGCGCGGTCTGACCGAGCGAAGTCAAACCGCGCGATCTTCACGCGGTCTCCCCAGCGCTCGCGCGCCCGCGCTTCGGATAGGCCGACGCGCGCGACCTCCGGGTCGGTGAACGTGACCCACGGGATCGTGCCCGAGACGGTGGAGCGGGCGTGAAAGAGGGCGTTGGAAGCGGCGACGCGGGCGTGGTGGCCGGCGACATGCGTGAACGCCAACCCTCCCGTCACGTCGCCGGCGGCGTAGATGCCGTGCCCGCTCGTGCGCAGGCGATCGTCGACGATGACCGCGCCGCGATCGTCGACGCTCACGCCGACCCGATCCAGGCCGATGCCGACCGTTCGCGGAGCCCGTCCCGCGGCGACCAGAACGCGATCGAACGCCAGCGTCTCGCCGCCTTCGAGCAGCAGCTCCCCGTCGCGGACGGCGGCGGCGCGCGTCTGCGTGCGCACGTCGACGCCCTCGCCGTGCAGGCGGTCGGCGATCAGGGCGCTTGCCTCCGGCTCCTCCTTGAGCAGCAGGCGGTCGGCCATCTCGACGAGCGTGACGTGCGAACCGAGCCGCGCGAACGCCTGCGCGAGCTCGCAGCCGATCGGCCCGCCGCCGAGCACGACAAGCCGCCGGGGCAGCTCACGCAGATCCCAGACGGTCTCCGTCGTCAACGCCCGCGCCTGGTCCAGCCCATCCAGCGGCGGCAGCACCGGCTGCGAGCCCGTCGCGATGATCGCGGTGCGCCAGCGCAGCGTTCTGCCCGCTGTCTCGATCCGCCCCGGCGCCACGAACTGGCCCTCAGCCTCGATGACCTCCACCCCGGCATCGCGCAACCGCTCCGGCGAGTCGTGCGGCGCGATCGTGGCGATCGCCCGCGCCACATGCTCCATCACGCGCGCGAAGTCGATCCGCGGCTGCACCGGCTCGAGGCCGACCGACGCGGCATGACGCATGCGGTGCGCGAGCCCGGCCGCGGCGATGAGGCTCTTGCTGGGCACGCAACCCGTCCACAGGCAGTCGCCGCCCGTTCGACCACGCTCGACCAGCGCGACGCGCGCGCCCGCACCCGCCGCGATCATCGACGACACGAGGCCGGCCGTACCGCCACCGAGCACCACGAGGTCGTACCGGTTGCCGGCGCCCTTCACGACTGCGCGACGTGATGGCCCGCGACGCCGGCCCCGAACGCGACGAGTCGGCGGATCGCTGTGCTGATCGTGTTCATGAGCTCTCCCTTGTCTCGTTTGGCATGTCTCGGTGCGACGCGCTCCGCGGCCGGAGGATTCGCCACCACTCGCTGCGTCGATTCTGGCTCGTGCCCGCAGCGATGAACGCCGGCGAGCCCGGAGCGCGGATGCTGCCGCCGAGCGTCGCGAACGCAGCCGTGGCGGCGATCAGCGACCGTCCAGCACGCGAAACGCGCTCGCGACCCCGACGCCGTAGGCGAGGTGGTAGCCGACCTCCATCGCGATCTCCTTCGGGGCGTACTTCCACGGCGGCTCGTAGAGGCCCATCGGCACGAGTTGCA
>JAHWJM010000201.1 GCA_019348435.1 Actinomycetota bacterium | reverse complement strand
AGCGCGCGGTGCAACTCGCCAAGTTCCTCGTCGAGCCCGGCGCCGCAGCCCTCCTGCCGGCGCCGGCGCCGTCGCATGACGAGCGCCAGCAGCGTCGCCGCGACGGCCAGCGCGCCGAGCCCGGCGCCGATCACGACGAGCGCGCTCGGCCCGCTCTCCTGCGTCTCGGTCGGGGGAAGCGCCGCGAGCCCCGCGTTCGGGGTTCGATCGAGCGCGCGCTCGCTGCCCCCGAAGCCGACGGTGCCGTCGTCGCCCTCGGCGGCGCGATCGCCCGGCTGCGCCCGGGCGGGAGCCGCGGCCGGCGTCGGGTCGCGCACGACCCAGCCGCTGCCCGGCACGAAGATCTCGACCCACGAGTGCGCATCGACGTCGCGCACGACGTACTCGCCGCGCTCCTCGTCGCGCGCGCCCGGCGAGAAGCCGCTCGCGACGCGCGCCGGCACGCCGCCCATACGCAGCAGCAGCGCCATCGCGCCAGAGAACTGCTGGCAGTAACCGACGCGGTCGCGCAGCAGGAACTCGGCGAGCGGGACGCGGCTCGGACGCGGCCTCTCGCTGTAGCTGAAGCGCTCGTCGGCGAGGTATCGCTCGACGGCGCTGACGTACTCGAAGGGCGTGTCGGCGCCCTCGCGCAAGCGCTGCGCGAGCGCGTAGACGGGGCCGTAGGCGGAGGCCTCGATCGCCGGGGTCGCGTCGATCCCGCCGGAGCCGACGATCTCGGGCGTACCGGACTCGCTCCACCACGGAACGATCAGGGCGAGAGCGCCGCCCGCGCGGCGGGGACGCGGCGCGGCGCCGCCCTGCGGCGGCAAGCGGAGGATGCCGTACTCGCGCGGGACGGCGGAGTAGTCGCTTCCGGAGCGGCGCAGCCGCGCGGCGGACGGCCGCGGGGTGTAGACGATCGCGCGATACGCATGGCCGCGGCCCAGCGGCTTGCCGGTGCTCTCGTACACACCCGGGGTCAGACTCGTCGCCGCGCGCGGGGCGTGGAGGATGTCGAGCGTCGAGCCCGCGGCCACGAACTGCGACGTGCGCAGCGCGCGCAGCGTGACGCGGATGTGCTGCACCCAATCGGGTTCGAAGACCGTCGTATCGAGGGAGTCGCGCCCCTGGCGGCTGTTCTGCACCCACCGCGTGCCGTCGAAGGCGACGAGGTTCACCGCCTTCCAGTAGGCGCGCTGCGGGGCCCGGACCCGCAGCACCTCGCGGCCATGGCGCGGCCAGTCGAGCGGCCCGTAGTCGTGGTTCCAGCGGTACTGCGCGGTCTCCGCTGCGCCGAGCGACCGCGCCAGCTTCTCGTAGTCGACCAGCGAGCGATCGCCGTCGAGGCTCGGCGCGGCGGCATATCCGGCGAGCGCCGCCACGGCGACGAGCGCGGCGGCCGTCCCGATGCTGCGGCGCTCCACGCGCTCGAGCCAGAGGAAGGTCGCCAGCAGCAGCGCGAACAGCAGGCCCGACAGGTACGGCAGGCGGATGTCGTGCTGCATGACCGGCAGCGTGTACAGCGCGCCGAGCGCGACGGTGGCGGCACCGGGGCTGCCGAACGCGCCGCAGCGCCGCGGCGCAAACGCCAGCAGCGCTGCGAGCCCGAGCAGCGCGCAGCCGCCGAGCACGATGACGATCCGCGTCCACTCGTCAAGGCCCCCGTACGGCGTGCGGACCGTCAACAGCGCCCCGAGTCCCTGGCCGATTCCGCCCGCGAGGTCGTCCCAGCCGCGCGGGCCGAGGAACCGCAGGGGGACACCCGCCGCCACGAGCGCCACGAGCAGCAGGAACGCCGCCGCGAGCCCCGTCGCGGCCAGCCGGACGCGCGCCGGCGGCTCCCGCTGCGCGAGGGAGCTCAACAGCGCACCGGCGGTTGTGGACACCAGCAGCGCGACCAGCAGCGCGTCGGACGCCGCCGGGCGCACCATCTGCGCCCACTGCAGCGCACCCAGACCGGCCAGCGCGACGAAGCCCAGCAGCCGCGCGACGTTCGCCGGCAGCAATCGGGCGCCGGACGCGCCGATCGGGGCGTGCCGCCGGCGCACCGGTGTCGCGCTCGTCGTGCTCATGACGTCCTCCCGCTCGCCGGCTGCGCGGCGCGCCCGCCACCGCGCCCGTGCCCGTGCCGGCTGAGCTCATAGCCGCTGCAGCCTGCGACGGAGAAGAGCGGACGGCGGTCGACCAGCTCTCCGGGCACGACGATGATCCGCGTCGCGCCGCGGGCGGGGCCGAGCGCCTGCGGCATCCGCGCGCGCATGCGCGCGCTGACGAAGATGATCGGCCCGCGCCGCTGGGCCAGGCTCGCCAGGCCGGGACCGCTGCCCGGGCCGATCAGCGCGAGGCGTGCGTGGATGTGCGGCCAGCCCGCCAGCGTCTCGCCCAGTTCGACCGGCCGGCGGTCGCCGGGGAGCAGGACGCCGCAGCCCCCGGCCCCGGCGAGCGCCCGGGCCAGCGACGCGGCGGCACGCACCGCGGCGTCGAGCGCTTCCTCGCTGGCGGCGCCGCGCGGGTCGAGGACGACGACCGCGCGACTCTCTCCGCCCGGGACGAGAGAGCGTTCCTGCGGGTCGGCCCCGCGGGCGAGGGCCGGCCAGAAGATCCGCGATGCCGGGGTGCCGTCGCGCAGTGGCCTGATGGCGTCGAGCTCGATCTCGGCGCCGCCGACCGGCAAGCCACGGCGCGCGATGCCCGTGGCGTCATCACCCGCGGTCGTCGCGACGACCGGCTCGATCCGCGGCAGGACGAGGATCTCGTCGCCGGAGGGCGAAGGCGGCGCGGTCACCGCGCGGGTGGCGAGCCCGAACGGGTCGGCGACGAGCACGCGCGGCAGCGCGAGCACCCGGCGCCCCCGGCGCCCGAAGCGCACCGCGAGCCGCACGCGACCGCCGGCCGTGCCGCCGCGCAGCGCGACCGGCGCCGGCATGAGCGGATCCGCGATCCGCGACGGCGGCAGGCCGAGCCGGCCGGCGCGCACCTCGAGCACGACCGCCACCGGCTCGTCCTCGATGACGCGACGGGCACCGACCGTGCGCGTGATGCGCACGCCGCGCGCCCCGAACCCGACCCACCCCGCGCTGCCGGCGGCGACCGCCAGCAGCGTGGCGGCCGGGACCCACAGCGGCTCGGCGTCGACCAGGGCGGCAGTGAGCCCGAACGCGAGCGCGAGGACGGCGGTGGCAAACGCCCGTCGCACGGCGCTACAGCGCGCGGGTCGTCGCCACCGCGTCGGTGACGACGTGCTCGCCGGAGGTCTCGTACGCATCGGCCGCGAGCACGATGCGATGGGCAAGGACCGCCTCGCTCATCTGCTGCACGTCGTCGGGGATCGCGTGGTCGCGACCGGCCAGCAGCGCGTGCGCCTTGGCGGCGCGCAGCAGCAGCAGGCCGGCGCGCGGGCTGGCGCCGAGCTCGACGCGTGGGTCCGCGCGGGTCTGGCCGAGCAGGGCGACGATGTAGCGCCGCAGCGGCTCGGAGGCCCGTACGCGCGTCGTCGCCGCCTGCGCGGCGAGTACATCGGCCGCGTCGGCGACCGGCTCCAGGGCTGCGACGCGGTCGCCCGCCTCGTGGGCGGCGAGCATCCCGGCCTCGCCGGCCGCGTCGGGATAGCCGAGCGACAGGCGGACCATGAAGCGGTCGACCTGCGCCTCGGGCAGCGGGTAGGTGCCCTCGTACTCGATCGGGTTCTGCGTGGCGAGCACGAGGAACGGGCGCGCCAGCTCGTGAGTGTGGACGTCGACGGTGACTCGCCGCTCCTGCATGCACTCCAGCAGGCCGGACTGCGTCTTGGGTGACGCGCGGTTGATCTCGTCGACGAGCACGACGTTGGCGAAGATCGGCCCCGGCCGGAACTCGAAGCGGCTCTCGCGCTGGTTGAAGACATTCGTGCCGACGACATCGGCGGGCAGCAGGTCCGACGTGCACTGGATCCGCGCGACCTCGAGATCCAGCGAGCGCGCCAGCGCTCGGGCGAGCGTCGTCTTGCCGACACCCGGCAGGTCCTCGATCAGCACATGGCCCTCGGCAAGCACCGCGACGATGAGATGCGCGATGACGTCGGAGCGCACCTCGGCGGCCTGCGCGACGTTCGCCCCGACGCGTCGTGCGAGCGCGGCCGCCGATTCGAGCTCCGCGTCCGTCAGCCGCCGTGCGCTATCGGTGCGATCCATCGTGCGCGGCATCGTCGCAGCCATGGTCGCCGTGCGCGACACTCATGCGGCACGGCAGATCGCGGAAATAAGATGCCTCCTGACTTTGGAGACGCTCCTGCGTTGCCGATAGACAGTGCATGCAATCCATCCCCGTCCCAGCCCGAGCTCCCGTCTTCGCCCCACCGCGCGCGGCGCTGGGACGCATGCCCGACGAGCGGCTGGCGCGGCTGGCGGCGCGCGGCAGCGAAGCGGCCTTCGCCGCGATCTTCGAGCGCCATCACCAGGCGCTGCATCGCTACTGCCACTCGATCGTCGGCAACGGGCACGACGCCTCCGACGCGCTGCAGAGCACGATGCTCAAGGCCTATCGCGCACTTTCGGGCGAGACGCGGGAGATCACGCTGCGCCCGTGGCTGTACAAGATCGCCCACAACGAGTCGATCTCGCTGCTGCGCGCCAGGCACTCGGACTCCGACCTCGACGCGGCGGCCCATGTCGGCGATCTCGCCACGGAGGGGCTGATCGAGTCACGCGACCGGCTGCGCGCCCTCGCGGTGGATCTCACCGAGCTGACCGAGCAGGGGCGCGGGGCGCTGCTGATGCGCGAGCTCGGCGGCTTGGAGTTCGCGGAGATCGCGGCGGCGCTGGGCATCAGTTCGGCGGCGGCCAAACAGAGCGTCTACGAGAGCCGCTGCGTGTTGCAGGCGTTGCAGGAGGGCCGCGAAATGGACTGTGACGTCGTCCGTCGCACGCTGTCTGACGGCGACCGCCGGATGCTGCGCGGCAAGCGCCTGCGCGGCCATCTGCGCTCGTGCGCCGGCTGCCACGACTTCGAGCTCGCGCTGCGCCAGCGGCCCGCGCACCTGGCGGCGCTCGCGCCGCCCCTGCCGATGGCGGCCGCCGCAGCGATGCTGTCCGGTGTCCTCGGGGGCACTGGCGCAGGCGGGGGCTTCGGCACCGGTGGCGGGCTGCTGGCGGCTTTGACCGGTGGCGCCAAGGGCGCCGCCGGCGCCTCGCTGACGACAAAGGTCGCGACGGTCGCGGTCGTCGGCACGACGATCGTGGGCGGCGGCGCAGTTGTGGTCGCACCCGAGTCCGCGTCGAATCCGCGACCCGCCCGCGACGCCAATGTGGCCGGCCCGGCGACCAGTCCGTCCGCGTCGGCGGCGACCGGTGAGCCAGCGCCGCGCATCTCGCCTGTGCACGCGACGACGCGCCCCGGCGAGGCGGCGCTTCTGCGCGCTGCCGCTGCGGCGGCAGCCGCCCGCGCGAAGCGGGCTGCCGGAGAGCGCGCCGATACCGCACAGGGTCGTGGCGCGGCGCAGGCCGCTCGCGCGCAC
>JAHWJM010000200.1 GCA_019348435.1 Actinomycetota bacterium | reverse complement strand
CACGAGCTGATCCCGCTCCCCGAGGTTGTCGTGCTGCCCCCGGAGACCGGCGACACGTTCGCCGCGAACGCGCTCGTCAAGGCGCGCGTCGCCGCGGCGGCGACCGGCACGCCGGCGATCGCCGACGACTCGGGCATCGAGGCGGCGGCGCTCGGGGGTGCGCCCGGCGTCCGCTCGGCGCGCTTCGCGGGCGAAGGGGCGACCGACGAGCAGAACCTCCACAAGCTGCTGGAGTCGGTGCCGGCCGGCGGCGATCGCCGCGTCGCATACGTGTGCGCACTCGCGTACGCGACGCCCGACGGGCGCACGCACGTCGTCGAGGAGCGCTGCGAGGGCCGGCTCGCCGAACGGCCGCGGGGCGAGGGCGGCTTCGGCTACGACCCCGCCTTCCTGCCCGACGACGTCGCCGACGGGCGCACCATGGCGGAGCTCGCGCCCGGCGAGAAGGACGCGATCAGCCACCGCGGCCGCGCCTCGCGCGCGCTGCTGGGGCTGCTCGAGGACTGACGGGATGCCGGCCCCGCTGATCGCGTCGTCGGCGAAGGACGGTCGCGGCGGCACGGTGAAGACGCGCGCCGCGGCGCTGTCGATCGCATCGAACACGCTGCTGATCGTCCTGAAGCTCGTGGCAGCCGCGATCACCGGATCGATCGCGATCCTCACCGAGGCGATGCACTCGTCGATCGACCTGATCGCCTCGTTCGTCGCGTACTTCTCGGTCCGCGAGGCGGACAAGCCGGCCGACGCCGAGCATCACTACGGCCACGACAAGATCGAGAACCTCGCGGCCGCGATCGAGGCGATGCTCATCCTCGTCGGCTCGGGCGTGATCATCTACGCCGCCGTGCGCAGCCTCGTCAACGGGCCCGAGGTCCACTCGCTGGGCATCGGCATCGGGGTGATCGCGTTCTCGATGGTCGCGAACATCGTCGTCTCCACCGTCCTCGGCCGGCGCGCGCGGGAGACCGAGTCACCCGCGCTCGAGGGCGACGCGGCGCATCTGCGCACGGACGCCGCCACCTCGGCGGGCGTTCTCGTGGGCCTGATCGTCGTGCAGATGACCGGCATCACCTGGCTCGACCCCGTGATCGCGCTCGTCGTCGCCGCCGCGATCGTGACCGCCGGGGTGCGCCTGCTCGCGCGCGCGTCGCGGGTGCTCGTAGACGAGGCGCTGCCCGGTGAGGAGCTCGACGCGGTGCGTGCAAGCGTTGCCGAGTTCGGCCCCCGCGGCGTCGTCGGCTTTCACAAGCTGCGCGCGCGCCGCGCCGGCTCGCGCCGCTACGTCGACCTGCACGTGCAGTTCGCGCACGGCACGACGCTCGAGGATGCCCACGCCACGGCCCATGAGCTGCAGGATGCGATCCGCGCGCGCCTGCGCAGCGCCGACGTGCTGATCCACCTCGAGCCGGAGGACAGCGTGCATCCGGGCACAGAGATCGGGCCCGAGTGAGCGAGCGCTAGCGCACGAGGTTGATCGCGGCCGAGAGCCCGACGGCGATCGCGACCGCGCCGTAGCCGTTGTAGCCCGAGACGAACAGCAGCAGCGCCGTCAGCAGCGCTGCTGCGACGGTGGCGAGCCAGGCGACGCGGTTGAAGGTCACGTCCTGCATCCTCCCCGATCGCGTCGGGTCCGGCCACGCTGGTAGCTTCAGAACGTCCGTTTGATCCGCCTGCAGCACCAAGGGAGCACCCTCTCGTGACGAAGTCCCAGCTCATCGAAGCTGTTGCCGCACGCACCGACCTGACCCGCCGGCAGGCCGCCGACGCGGTCGACGCCGTGCTCGAAACGATGGAGGACGTGCTCAGCCGCGGTGGCGAGGTCGCGCTTGCCGGGTTTGGCAAGTTCAGCGTCGCTGAGCGTGCGGCTCGTCAAGGCCAGCATCCGCGCACGGGAGAGGCGATGGAGATCCCGGCCTCGCGCGCGCCGAAGTTCACCGCCGGCTCGAACCTCAAGCAGGCCGTGCGCCGGTAGGTGCGGCCGTTCTCGCAGCACGACGTGACGTGACGGCGCCCTTCGTCGATCGGCTCACCGCGCTCGTCGAGGCGCGCGCGTCGCAGATCGTCCTGGGGCTCGACCCAGACCCGGCGCAGCTGTGGCCCGCCGCGGTCGAGCAGGCTCCGTCCGACGGCTCCGCGGCGCAACGCGCGGCCGGGGCGGTGCGCGCCCACTGCGCCGCGCTCATCGACGCCGCCGGGCCGGCCTGCGTCGCGGTCAAGCCGCAGCTCGCGTGCTTCGAGCGCCTCGGCGCCGACGGCTGGGCCGCGCTCGCCGCCACCATTGCGTACGCCCGCGAACGCGGCCTGCTCGTGATCGCCGACGCCAAGCGCGGCGACATCTCGGTGTCGGCGGCGGCCTACGCACAGGCGCTCGTCGGCAGCACGCCGACGCCGTTCGGCGAGGTCGCGGGGCTCGGCGCCGACGCCTTCACGGCCAATCCGCTGCTTGGCATCGACGCGCTCGAGCCGATCATCGCGGGCGCGCGCGCGGCCGGCGCGGGCGTCTTCGTGCTCGTGCGCACGTCGAACCCGGGTGCGGCGGACGTCGAGGACCTCGTCCTCGCGGGCGACGACAACGACGATGGCGGGGGCGGCGCAGCGACCGTCTGGGAGCGCCTCGCGGCGATCGTCGCGCAACTGGGCTCCTCGTCGCCGTCGAACGTCAGCGGCCTGTCGGATGTCGGCGCCGTCGTCGGCGCGACCGCGCCCGAGCACGTCGCGCGCATGCGCGAGCTCATGCCGAACGCGCCCTTCCTGCTGCCCGGCATCGGCGCGCAGGGCGGCCGCGTCGACGACCTCGCGCCGGCCTTCGCGCCCGGCCGCGCGGCGGGGCTCGTCAGCGCCTCGCGCTCGATCGCCTGCGCGCACGAGTCGACGGGCGCCGCACCGGCCGAGGCCGCGCGCGCCGAGGCCGAGCGCCTGCGGGAGGCGGCATGGTCACTGGCGTGAGCAACGCACCCGAACGCCGACGCGCCATCCCCGTATGCTCCGTTCGGCATGGAGGAGATCGATCTTCTGCACTACGTGCTGCCGGCCCTGCTCGGGCTGCTGATCGTGGGGACGTTTCTGGTGATCGTCACGAGCGGTGGGGGCGACGCGCCGGCCGGAGCAGTCGAGCGGCCGGCACGCACGAGCACCACCGCGACGACCAGCACGAGCACCACCGCGACGACCAGCACCAGCACGAGCACCACGCCGGCGACGGCGTCTTCGTCGGGTCGCTTCGACAAGGTCCGGCCGGGCGACACCCCGACGTCGATCGCCCAGCGGGCTGGGATCTCGACCGAGCGCCTGCTCGAGCTCAACCCCAGCATCGATCCCAGCGCGCTCAAACCGGGCCAGACGCTCAAGCTCGCGCGTTGAAGGCTCGCTTCGCCCTGCTCGGCGCGCTGCTCGCGCTGCTCCTGGTGGCGCCGGTCGCGCCGGCCCAGATGCCGCCGGGCGCGCCGGAGCTCAAGGGCGCCAAGGCCGCGATCCTGATGGAGCCGACGACCGGCGACGTGCTGCTCGCCCACAACGCCGACCAGCGCCGCCAGATCGCCTCGACGACGAAGCTCATGACGGTGCTCGTCGCGCTCGAGCGCAACGACCTCGACGACGTCTTCAGCGCCGCCGACTACGACGCCTCGCCCGCCGAGACGCAGATCGGCCTGCGCAGCGGCGAGCGCATGAGCGTCCGCGACCTGCTGCGCGCGGCGCTGCTACCGAGCGCCAACGAGGCTGCCGCGACGCTCGCGGGCGGCACGATGGGAGCGACCGAGGCCTTCGTCGCCGAGAGGAACCGCCGCGCCACGGCGCTCGGCCTGAGCGGTACGCACTTCGCCAACCCGATCGGCCTCGACGACCCGGAGAACTACTCCACGGCGCGCGATCTCGCCCGTCTCGCCGTCCGGCTGCGCCGCCATGACTTCTTCCGGCGCACCGTCGACCTGCCGGTCGCGACGCTGCGCAGCGGCTCGATCGACCGGACCGTCCAGAACCGCAACCTGCTCGTTCGCCGAGTCGACGCCGTCAACGGCGTTAAGACCGGCAGCACCCGTCGCGCCGGCAGCATCCTCGTCGGCTCCGCCAGCCGCGACGGCGTGACGGTCATCAGCGTCGTGCTCGGCGAGCCCAGCGAGCGTGCGCGCGACGCCGATTCGCTCGCCCTGCTGCGCTACGGCCTCGACAGCTACAACGCGCGCACCGTGCTGCCGGAGGGACGCGTGCTCGGCCGCGTCGGCCTGCAGTACCGCGGAGACGAGAAGATCGACGTCATCGCCGGCGACACCGTCAAGCGCGTCCTGCGTTCGGGAACGCGCACGAGGACCACGGTGATCGGCCTGCCGACGGAGGTCGACGGGCCGCTGCCGCGCGGCACGCGGGTCGGGACCGCGATCGTGCGGGGCGGCGAAAAGGTGCTCGCTCGCGTGCCGGTCGTGACGGCGCGGCCGGTCGCCGAGGCGAGCCTCGGCACGCGCCTGGACGACATGCTGCGGCGCTCGCAGACGATCGTCGCCCTCGTCCTGCTGCTGGTCTGTAGCCTCCCACTTCTGTTGTTACGCCGCCGGGCGCTCAACCGCCGGCGGGCGCTCGACGCAGAGCACCGGCGGGCGCGGCGGCGGGAGGAGTCAACGGTCCCATGATCATCACCGTCACCCTCAACGCCGCGATCGACAAGTCGCTCTCGGTGCCCAACTTCCGCCTCGGCCGCCGCCACCGCACCGTCGAGCAGACGACGCTGCCGGGCGGCAAGGGCGTCAACGTCGCGCGCACGCTCAAGACGCTCGGCCAGCCGGTCATCGCGACCGGCTTCGCGGGCGGGGCGACCGGGACGCGCATCGTCGAGGCGCTCACCGACGAGTCGATCCTCAACGACTTCGTCCGCATCCGCGAGGAGTCGCGCACGAACACCGCCGTGCTGGACCCGACGAACGGCCAGCAGACCGAGATCAACGAGCGCGGCCCGGCGGTCAGCGAGCGCGAGCTCGAGCTGTTCCGCGACAAGCTGCTGTACCTCGCGCGCGGCGCGGCGATCGTCATCTTCGCCGGCTCGCTGCCGCGCAACGTCGACGCCGGCATCTACGCCGAGCTCATCAAGGACCTGCGCAAGCTCGGCCTCGTCGTCGTGATCGACACCGACGGCGACCCGCTGCGCCACGCCGTGCGCGCCGAGCCGACGGTGATCTCGCCGAACCTCACCGAGGCGGAGGAGCTCGTCGGCCACGAGTTCAACGACGAGCAGGACATGGTCGCCGCGATCCGCGAGATGGGCCATCTCGGGCTCCGCGAGGCGCTGATGACCACGCCCGACGGCTGCTTCGGCTGCCTGCCCACCGAGCAGGGCCCGACGCTCCTGCGGGCGCGCATCGAGCCGCGCGAGCCGGTCGCCACGATCGGGTCGGGCGACGCGTTCCTCGCGGGCTTCGTCGCCCACCGCTACGGCGGGCACCCCGAGGAGTGCCTGCGCTTCGGCGTCGCCTGCGGGGCGGAGTCG
>JAHWJM010000001.1 GCA_019348435.1 Actinomycetota bacterium | reverse complement strand
CCTCCTCCATGTTCACGTCGCTGACGCCGAGCTGGCGCAGGGTCGTGCGCAGGAGCGTCAGCCACTCGCGCGCCTGCGCAGCGGAGCGCACGTCGGGCTCGGTGACGATCTCGGCCAGCGGCGTGCCGCCGCGATTGAAGTCCACGACCGAGGCGTCGGAGCCGTGGATGCGCCCGCTGGAGCCGGCGTGGATGAGCTTCGCGGCATCCTCCTCGAGGTGCACGCGGTGGATGCGCACGTCGCCGAGATGCCCCCCGCGGCACAGCGGCTCGTCGTACTGCGAGGTCTGGAAGTTCTTGGGCATGTCCGGGTAGAAGTAGTTCTTGCGCGCGAAGCGGCACCACGAGGCGATGTCGCAGTGCAGAGCGAGGCCGATGCGGATCGTCGACTCGATGGCCTTGTCGTTCACGACCGGCAGCGCGCCCGGCAGCCCGAGGCAGACAGGGCACACCTGGGTGTTCGGCTGCGCGCCGAACTCCGTCGCGCAGCCGCAGAACATCTTGCTGGCGGTGCCCAGCTCGACATGGGTCTCGAGCCCGATGACCGGCTCGAACTCGCTCATCCGAGGTTCCTCCGGGCACCGGACGCGTCGAAGCCGATCGCCTGCTCGAGCGCGAACGCCGCATCGAGGATCCGGTTTTCGCTGAACGCCGGGCCGGCGAGCTGAAACCCCGTCGGCAGCCCGCCGTCGAAGCCGTTGGGGATCGAGATCGCGGGGATCCCCGCGAGCGACATCGGCACGGTGCAGTAGTCGTTGACGTACATCGACATCGGGTCGGCGGTCTTGGCGCCCAGCTCGAACGCGGCTGTCGGCGCGGTCGGCGTGACGACGAAGTCGAACGTCCCGAACGCCGCGGCGAAGTCCTCGGCGATCTTCGTGCGCACGCGCTGCGCGCTGCCGTAGTAGGCCTCGTAGTAGCCGCTGGACAGCGAGTACGTGCCGAGCATGATGCGCCGCTTGACCTCTCGGCCGAACCCCTGGCTGCGCGTCTTCGTGTACATCCCGACGAGGCCGCCGTCCTCGACGCACGCGCCGTAGCGCACGCCGTCGTAGCGAGCGAGGTTCGACGACGCCTCGGCCGGCGCGAGCACGTAGTAGGCGGCCAGCGCGTGCGGCGCGTGCGGCAAGCGGCAGGTCTGCACCGTGGCGCCGAGTCCCTCCGCGAGCTTCAGCGTCGCGTTGAACGTCTCGAGCACGCCCGCGTCGATGCCGAGGCCCTCCCCCGACAGCTCCTCCGGCACGCCGAGGCGGATGCCCTCCAGCGAGTGCGCGCTCGGGCGCCCGATCTCGCCGGGAAAGCCGATCGAGGTCGAGTCGCGCTCGTCCTGGCCGACCATCTGACGCAGCAACAGCGCAGCGTCGGTCACGTCGCGGGTGAGCGGGCCGGCCTGGTCGAGCGACGAGGCGAAGGCGATCATCCCGAAGCGGCTGACCGTGCCATACGTCGGCTTGAGGCCGACGATCCCGCAGAGCGCGGCGGGCTGGCGGATCGAGCCGCCCGTGTCGGTGCCCAGTGCCCAGGGCGCCGAGCCGGCCGCGACGGCGGCGGCGCTGCCGCCGCTCGAGCCGCCGGGCACGCGCGTGCGATCCCACGGGTTCAGCACCGGCCCGAAAGCCGAGTTCTCGTTGGAGGAGCCCATCGCGAACTCGTCCTGGTTGGTCTTGCCCAGCAGCGGCGCACCCGCCGCCGCCAGCCGCGCCACGACGCTCGCCGTGTAGGGCGGGCGGTAGCCCTCGAGGATCTTCGAGCCGGCCTGGCTCGGCACGCCCTCGGTGCAGAAGAGGTCCTTGACGGCGAGCGGCACCCCGGCCAGCGGCGCGTCCTCGGACGGTGCGGACGGCGCGTCGTCGGCCACCCACAGGTAGGCGTTCAGATCGTCTGCCGCCGCGGCGGCGCGGTAGGCATCGAAGACCTCACGCGCGCTGCAGTCGCCGCTGCGGATCGCATCGACGGCCGCCGTTGCGGTGAGCGTCGTCAGGTCGGTGTTCGTGGCGCTCATTCGTCGATCGCGTCGGCCTGCGGGCTGGGTACGAGAAAGCCGCCGTCGGCCACGGCCGGCGCGGCGGCGAGCGCGATGTCGCGCGGCAGCGACGGCGTGACGACGTCCGGGCGCAGCGCGTTGGAGACCTCGACGACGTGGGTCGTCGGCGCGACCCCCGCCAGGTCGAGCTCGCCGATCTTCTCGATGTGCCCGAGCACGTTCGAGAGCTCCTCGCTCATCCGCCCGACCTCCTCGTCGGTCAGCTCGAGACGCGCGAGACGCGCGACGTGCAGCACCTGTTCACGGTCGATCATCGGCGAACGATTCGAGGCGGCACCGCGCGCACGCTCGCGGCGAGCGCCGCGACGGCGCGGCCGCCCCCCGCCTCCGGCAGGTTCCCGTAGCCGATCACGCGCGCGGGCGGAGCACCCCCGCCGCCTTCGAGCGCCCGGCCGGCGCGGCGTGCCGCCGCGAGCACCGCCGCCTCGTCGCTGTGGTCGGGCAGGCGCAGCACGACGAAGAGGCCGGCGGCGGCGCCCCGCACCGTCAGCTCCGGCAGCTGCCGTGCGAGCTCGACCATCAGCGCGTCGCGGCGGCGGCGGTACTGGCGGCGCTGGCGGCGCAGGTGGCGGTCGAGTCCGCCGCGCTCGATGAGGTCGGCCATCGCGAGCTGGTGCAGCGAGGCCGGCATCCCGCCGCGCCGCCGCTGGACGTCCGCCAGGGGGGCGACGAGCTCGCGCGGCACGGCCAGCCACCCCAGGCGCATGCCGGGCGCGAGCGACTTGCTCGCCGAGCCGGCGTAGACGACGTGCTCGGGGGCCAGTCCCTGCAGCGCGCCGATCGGATCGCGGTCGTAGCGGTACTCGGCGTCGTAATCGTCCTCGACGACGAGCCCGCCGCGCGTGCGCACCCAGTCGAGGAGCGCGGCACGGCGCGGCGGCGACAGCACCGCGCCGGTCGGGTACTGGTGCGCGGGTGCGACCGCGACGGCGCCGACCTCAGGATGCGCCGCGAGGCGATCGACGACGAGCCCGTCGTCGTCGACCGTGAGCGGCGTGATCTCGAGCCCCGCGTCGAGCGCCGTCTCGGTCACCCCGCGCCACCCGGGCTGCTCGACCGCGACGCGCCGGTTGCCGCCGGCCGCCAGCACCGCCCACAGCAGCGTGAGCCCCTGGCGCAGCCCGTTCGTCACGACGATCTCGTCCCAGCTCGTCCGCACGCCGCGAGAGCGCCCGAGGTAGGCGGCCAGCGCGACGCGCAGTTCCGGGACCCCGGCGCCGTCGGGCAGCCCGAGGCGATCGTCGGGCGCGTCGCGCAGGACGCGGCCGACCGTCGCGCGCCACTGCGTCCGTGGAAAAGCGGCCAGCGCCGGCACGAACGGGTCGAGGTCGTGGCGTACCGCGGCGCGCGCCGGCGTGGCCGGCGGCGCCACACGGTGCGGCGAGCCGGTGTCGGCGACGGTCGTCCCGGCCCCTGGGCGGGCGATGAGGTAGCCCTCCGCCACCAACTGGGCGTACGCGTCGGTGACGACGCCGCGCGAAACGCCGAGCTGCTCACACAGCGACCGCGACGGCGGCAGACGCACGCCGGCCGGCAGCCCGCCGCTGCGGATGGTCTCGCGCAGCGCAGATTCCAGGCGCGCGCGCAGCGAGGCGCCGCCAGCGGCCCCGAGATCGAGGTGGAGCTCCATTGGCCCGTGATTCTCGCGCCTGATTGGACCTTTTCACAGGGCCAACCGCGTCGTACCGTGACTCGCATGGCTCAGGCTCCGTCCCAGCGAACCCGCGTGCGACGCGCGCCCTCCCGCGCCGACTACGACCGGGCGGCCATCGACGCGATCCTCGACGAGGGGCTCGTCGCGCACCTCGGCTTCGCGATCGATGGCCAGCCCTACGTGATCCCGACGCTGCACGCGCGGGTCGGCGACACCGTCTACATCCACGGCTCGACGGCCAGCCGGGCGATCCGAACGCTCACCGCCGGGGCGCCCGCCTGCCTGACGGTGACGCTGACGGACGGCGTCGTGCTGGCGCGGTCGGCGTTTCACCACTCGATGAACTACCGCTCGGTGGTCGTCCTCGGCGAGGCCCGCCCGGTCTCCGCGGGCGAGGAGATGATGGTGGCGCTACGGGCGTTCACCGAGCACATCGTGCCCGGGCGCTGGGACGAGGTCCGCGCGCCGAACCGCAAGGAGGTCAAGGCCACGCGCGTGCTGGCGATGACACTCGACGAGGCGTCGGCGAAGGTGCGCACGGGCCCGCCGGTCGACGACGACGACGACTACGCGCTCCCCGTCTGGGCGGGCGAGATCCCGATGCGACTACAGGCCGCGGCACCGGTCGCCGATCGACGCTCGATGGATGGCGTGGCGCCGACCGACACGGTGCGGACGTGGGATCCGCAGCGTTCGCGGCGCCGCGCGAGCGTCTGAGCTCACGCCCGCGGCTCGCCGCGATCCGGGTCGCGCGCCGGCGGCGCCGGCCGAGCCGGCCCGCGTACAGCGAGCACGCGCTCGGTCTGCTCGCGGGAGATCGCGCTGTCCTTGCGTTCGTCGGCCAGCGCGCGCCACGTCCCGGCGAGGATCCCCAGCAGGCACAGCACGCCGAGGTACGCGCCGGCGTCGAGGCCGACGAGCGCGTTGCGCCCCGGCTCGTCGATCCCGACGCGGTAGAGCAGGTACAGCAGCGCGAGCGCGGCCACCGCGACCGTCACGACGCCCACCGACAACGCCATCGAGACGGTTCCCGCGCGCAGCGTGACGACGACGAGCGTCAGCGCGAGCAGGATCGTCAGCACGAGCAGGACGCGTCCGACGGTCATCGCCGACCAGCCCGACCGGCCGCCGAACCAGTCCACGAACAGCACGGCCGCCAGCGCGACCGCGCTCGCGGCGGTGACGAGCTCGCCGCTGCGCAGCCGGCGCAGGTCCATCAGCCGACCGCCACGCCGCTGCGCTGCATCCGCGCGGCCTGCAACGTGTTGCGCAGCAGAAACGCGATCGTCATCGGTCCGACGCCGCCGGGGACCGGCGTGATCGCCCTCGCGACCTCCTTGACGCCGTGGAGATCGACGTCGCCCGCCAGACCGTCCTCGGTCCGGTTCATGCCGACATCGATGACCGTCGCGCCCGGCTTGACCCAGTCGGCCTTGACCATCCGCGCGCGCCCAACGGCCGCGACCAGCACGTCGGCGCGGCGGCAGACGGCCGCGAGGTCGCGGGTGCGCGAATGGCACATCGTCACCGTCGCGTTGGCGCCCAGCAGCAGCTGCGCCATCGGCTTTCCGAAGAGGTTCGAGCGGCCGATGACGACGGCCTCGGCGCCCTCGAGCTGCGCGCCCGCAGCATCGATCAGCGTCATGACCCCCTGCGGCGTGCACGGACGGAGCCCCTCGCGGCCCTGCGCGAGCAGCCCGGCGCTGATCGGCGTCAGCCCGTCGACGTCCTTGAGCGGATCGATCATCCCCGTCAGCTCGACGCCGTCCAGCGGCTCGGGCACGGGCAGCTGCAGCAAGATGCCCGATACGTCCGGATCGACGTTGAGGCGCTCGATGAGCTCGACGACGTCGGCGCGCGGGGTGTCGGCCGCGAGCGGGAAGTTGAAGCCCTGCATGCCGACCTCCTTGCACGCCTTCTGCTTGCCGGCGACGTAGATCGCCGAGCCGGGATCGTCGCCGACGAGGATCGTCGCCAGTCCCGGCCGGGCGCCGCCGAACTCCTGCGCGAACGCCTCGACGTCGCGCGCGACGCCGATCCGCACCCGTCCGGCGATCTGCTTTCCGTCGATGATCTCGGCTGGCATGGGTTGACGTCCTCGTCTTCGTCAGAGCTTCGTGATCGGAGCGTATTCGGCCATGAGCTTGCGCTCGCTGCCGTCGCCGGCGAAGCGCACGACGACGATCCCGCCGGCCTCCACGCCGGTGACGACGCCGGCGCCGAACGCCGCGTGCGCGACGTCGTCGCCCATCCGGAAGGCCGGCACCGCCGTCTCGGTGCGCGTGCTCGACGAGGATGAGGCCCACGAGCCCGGCCGCTGCGCCGCGACCCCCGCTCGGATGCGCGGCTCGTCTGCACGGTCGGTGAGCTGGGGCGGGATCTCGTCGAGAAAGCGTGACCGCATCCCGTATTGCGTCGCCCCGAAGACGGCACGACGGCGCGCGCTCGTGAGGTACAGCGAGCGCATCGCGCGCGTCACGCCGACGTAGGCGAGGCGGCGCTCCTCCTCCAGGCCGCCCTCGTCGAGGGCGCGCGAGTGCGGGAAGACACCCTCTTCCATCCCGGCGATGAAGACGATCGGGTACTCCAGGCCCTTGGCGTTGTGGATCGTCATGAGCGTGATGAGCCCCTCGTCGTCGGTGCGCGTGTCGGCATCGGCGACGAGCGCGACCCCCTGCAGGAACACGTCGAGCGTGTCGGCCTCCTCCTCGGCGGTCGCGTCGAACTCGCGGGCCACCTCCACGAGCTCGGCGAGGTTCTCCTCGCGGCCCTGGGCCTCGATCGTGCGCTCGGCCTGCAGCGCGTCGATGTATCCCGTGTCGTGCAGCAGCGACTCGAGCAGGTCGCCGATCGGCACGCGCTGCTCGACGCGCTCGCGCAGATCCTGCATGGTGTCCATGAAGCGCCCGAGGGATCGCACGGCCGCGGTGCCCAGCCCGGGCACCTGGTCGGCGTGCGCGGCCGCCTGCCAGATCGAGATCCCCATCGCGTCGGCGTGCGCGATGACGCGCCCGAGCGAGGTCTGGCCGATCCCGCGCCGCGGCGAGTTGACGATCCGCGTGAAGGAGACGACGTCCTGCGGATTGCCGAGCACGGTGAGGTAGGCGATCGCGTCCTTGACCTCGGCGCGCTCGTAGAACTTCGTGCCGCCGATCACCTGGTAGGCGATGTCGCGCCGCACGAGCGTGTCCTCGATGACCCGCGACTGCGCGTTCGTGCGGTAGAAGACGGCGATCTCGGCGCGGCTGGCGCCCTCGTCGACGAGCCGCTCGATCTCGCCGACGACGTAGCGCCCCTCGGCGTGCTCGTCGTCGAGCTCGCGGATCTTGATCGGCTCGCCCTGGCCGAGGTTCGTCCACAGCGACTTGTGCTTCTGCTCGCGGTTGTGCGCGATGACCGCGTTGGCGGCGCTGAGGATCGTCTGCGTCGAGCGGTAGTTCTGCTCGAGCTTGACGACGTGGGCGTCGGGGAACGTTTCCTCGAAACTCAGGATGTTTCCTATGTCCGCTCCGCGAAAACCGTAGATCGATTGCGCGTCGTCGCCAACTACGGCCAGATTGCGGTGCTCGCTGGCGAGCAGCTGCAGCCAGCGGTACTGCACGGCGTTCGTGTCCTGGTACTCGTCGACGAGGACGTGGCGAAAGGCCGTCGAGTAGCGGTCGCGCACCTCCTGGAAGAGCTGCAGCACGTTGACGGCGTTGACGAGCAGGTCGTCGAAGTCCATCGCGTTCATGCGGTGCAGCTCGCGCTCGTAGATGCGGTAGGCGTCGGCCACCGTCGTCTCGAAGTACGACCCGACGAGCCGGCTGTAGGCCTCGGCATCGCGCAGCTTGTTCTTGGCGTCGGAGATCTGGTGGTGGACGGCGCCGGGCGTGAAGCGCTTCGTGTCCACGCCGAGCTCGTCGAGGCTGCGCTTGACCAGCCGCCGCGCGTCGGCCTGGTCGTAGATCGTGAACTGGCGCGTGTAGCCGAGCCGGTGCGCGTCGGCGCGCAGCATCCGTGCGCAGGCGGCGTGGAAGGTCATGACCCACATCGCGCGCGTGCGGCGGCCGAGCAGCCGCTCGACGCGCTCGCGCATCTCCTGCGCCGCCTTGTTGGTGAACGTGATCGCGAGGATCTCGTTCGCCCGCGCCATCCCCGTGCCCTCGAGAAACGCGATGCGATGCGTCAGCACGCGCGTCTTGCCCGTGCCCGCTCCCGCCAGGATCAGCAGCGGGCCGTCGCCGTGCGTGACCGCCTCGCGCTGCGGAGCATTGAGCCCCGCCAGCAGCTCCTCGATGCGGCTCTGGGATGCGGTGTCCGCCATGTCCCCGGAGCATAGGCGCGCGATCGGAGGCACCCGACGGCGCCGCGGCACGCCAGATGCAGGCGTACACTCGCGCCTGAAGGTCGCGCGTCGCCGAGCCAACCGGGAGCCCCATCGCCGCAGGCCTGACAGATGCCGTGCGCGCCTCGTGCGCGCAGCTCGCCGCCGGCGCGCAGTCGGTCACGATCGAGCTTGACGCCATCGCGCACGTCGAGCCCGGTCCGCCCCCGGCGCTGGACCCGCTGCGCCACTACCTCGAGGGGTCGCCCGCTGAGGTTGCCGCCTACTTCCTCACGCTCGACGCGGTGAACTTCGGCTCGGGCTGGTTTCCGACGCTGCGCAAGCGCGCCGGCTCGTCGGGCTACTTCACCGTCGCCTGGGCGCTCGCCGATCGCTTCCGGGCCCACGGCCCGTGGACGCCGGCGCAGCTGCGCACGATCGGCACCGCCGAGATCGCCGAGACGCTCGGCCAGCCGCGCGACCACGAGCTCATGGCGCTCTACGCGCAGGCGCTGCGCGAGCTCGGTCGCTTCCTCGGCGATCGCGATGCGCTCGCCGTCGTCGGCGGCGCGCGCGGGTCGGCGCAGGCGCTGGCCGCCGAGCTCGCGGGCTCGATGACGCTGTTCGCCGACCGCGGCTTCTACAAGCGCGCGCAGATCGCGGCGGCGGACCTCGCGCTCGCCGGCGTGGCGCGTTTCAAGGACCTGCACCGCCTGACGATCTTCGCCGACAACCTCGTGCCGCACGTCCTGCGCTGCGACGGCGTACTGCGCTACGACGACGATCTCGCGGCGCACGTCGACAGCGGGCGCCTGCTGCCGGCGGGGCGGCGCGAGCGCGAGATCCGCGCGTGCGCGGTGCGCGCCTGCGAGCTCATCGCAGCGCGCGTCGGCGCCAGCGAGCACGAGCTCGACAACTGGCTGTGGAGCCGCGGCCAGGCGCCGCAGTACAAGTCCCGGCCGCGGCACAGGACGCGCACGGTCTACTACTGACGTGCGTCAGCCGCCGGCGGGGCTCGGGCCCTGCGCCGGGCGCAGCGGCCGCACCTCGGCGACGTGCTCGCGCTCGGATCCCGCCAGGCGGGAGACCTCGCCCTCGAGCTCGGCGATCCGAGCCGACAGGCGCGTGATCGCATCGGCGATCGGGTCGGGCAGGTGAATCCAGTCGGTGTCGGGACCCTCCACGGGCTTGCCCTCGACGCGGACGGGATGGCCGGGGTTGCCGACGACGGTCGTGTTCGGCGGGACGTCGTTGATGACGACGGAGTTCGCGCCCACCTTCGCACCGTGCCCCACCGTGATCGCCCCCAGCAGCTTGGCGCCCGCGCCGACCGTCACGTTGTCCTCGAGCGTCGGATGGCGCTTGCCGGTCTGAAAACCCGTCCCGCCGAGCGTCACGCCCTGGTAGAGCGTGACGTCGTTGCCGATCTCGGCGGTCTCGCCGATCACGACGCCCGCGCCATGATCGATGAAGAAGCCCTGGCCGATCGTCGCAGCCGGGTGGATCTCGATCCCCGTCCAGGTGCGCGAGACCATCGACAGCGTCCGCGGCAGCAGCGGCACGCCCATCGCGTGCAGCCCGTGGGCCACCCGGTGGGCGAGCACCGCCTGCACGCCGGGCCAGCTCGTCAGGATCTCGCCGCTGCCGGCGCCGCGCGCCGCCGGGTCGCGCGCGTGCGCCGCCGCCACGTCGCGCCGGACCTCGCCGACCACGCGCGAGAGGGTGCCCAGGCCGAACATCCCGACAGCGTACCCGTGTGCTACGCCGGGCCCGAGAGCGGCGCCCGCGCCGTCACGGCGCGAAGAAGGGCGTCGAGACGTAGCGCTCGCCGGAGTCCGGCAGCACGACGGCGATCCGGTTGCCCTTGCACTCCGGCCGACGGGCGACCTCGATCGCGGCGGCCACCGCGGCGCCGCAGGAGATCCCCACGAGCAGACCCTCGCGGCGCGCGATGTCGCGCGCGGTCTCGATCGCGTCCTCGTCGCCGACGGCGACGACCTCGTCGATGATCTCGCGGTTGAGGACGGGCGGCACGAAGCCGGCTCCGATCCCCTGGATCTTGTGCGGGCCCGGGGCGCGGCCGGAGAGGACCGCCGAGGTTGCCGGCTCGACCGCGATGACCGTGAGCTGCGGGTTGCGCTCCTTGAGGAACTCGCCGGCGCCGGTGATCGTGCCGCCGGTCCCGACGCCGCAGACGAGCACGTCGAGCTTGCCGTCCAGCGCGTCCCACAGCTCGGGGCCGGTCGTGCGGCGGTGGACGCCGGGGTTGGCCGGGTTGGAGAACTGGTCGGGCAGAAAGACGTCCGGATCAGTCGCCATCGCGCGCGCGGCGTCGACGGCCTCGTTCATGCCGCCCAGCGACTCGGTGATCTCGACGCGCGCGCCGTACAGGCGCAGCAGGCTCTCGCGCTCGCGGCTCATGCCCTGCGGCAGGGTGAGCACGAGGTCGTAGCCCTTCGCCGCGCAGACGAACGCGAGCGCGATGCCGGTGTTGCCGGAGGTCGCCTCGACGATCGTCGTGCGTCCCGGCTCGATCAGCCCGTCGGCCTCTGCCGCCTCGATCATCGCGACGCCGATGCGATCCTTGACGCTGCCACCGGGATTGAACGACTCGAGCTTGCCGAACAGCCGCACGTCAGGCGGCGCCATGCGGGTGAGCTCGAGCATCGGGGTGCGTCCGACATAGTCGGCAATGCTGACCGGGATTGCTGCCACGCCCCCACGGTACCCGCGACGGAGCAGCGGCGCGGACGATGACATCTTCGATGTGACCGTTCGACCACGCGCGGGTAGCCCGAACAGATGCCCATGGCCTCGCAGCAAGCGGCGCTGGACGTCAGGTATCCGGCCGTCGCGTCGGAGGTCCCGGCGGTCCGGCGCGCCGTCGGGGACGTGGCACGCGACCTCGGCGCCGACGATGAGTTGCTGCTGCAGATCAACCTCGCAGTGAGCGAGGCCGTGACGAACGCGGTCCAGCACGCCTATCGCGACCGCCCGGCCGCCGACTCCGGGGACGTCCGGGTCGTCGTGCGCGGCCGCGACGACTGCGTCGTCGTCCACGTCCACGACGACGGGATGGGCCTGACGCCCCGCGCCGACAGTCCCGGCCTCGGGCTCGGCCTCTGCGTGATGGCGCACGCGACCGCTCATTTCGAGATCCGCAAGGGCACCGCCGGCGGCACCGAGGTCGTGCTGCACTTCCAGCTCTGAGGTCGCGCGCGCGTTGCCGCGGTGGCCCCGAAGCCAACCGGCGGGGCCGTCTCTAGATGTGGTACATCGCGACCCCCGCCGCGCGCGCCTCGCGCTCGATGACGTCGGCGATCGTGCTGGCGGCGAGGACGTCGCGTGCGGCGGCGGCGGCGTCGCCGAAGATCCCCTGCGCGTCGCGGCCGAGCGGGCCCTCGAGCAGCTCGACGATCTCCAGCACCGTGATGTCACTGGGGGCGCGGGCGAAGCTGTAGCCGCCCTTGACGCCGCGCTGGGACTTCAGGATCCCGGCCCGGCGCAGCGTCGCGAAGAGCTGCTCGAGGAACTGGACGGGGATGTCGCGGCGGCGCGCGAGCTCGCCGATCGGCACCGGCGCTGCGCCGCCGGCACGGCCGAGCTCGGCGAGCGCCTGCAGGGCGTAGGGCGATTTCGTCGTGATGGAGATCATCGGCGCCTCACTACGCTCACCCTATGGGACCCGTCAGCCGTTATGGCCCACCGCTCACGGTGATGGCGCTGATCTTCGCGCTCTCGGCAACGCCGGATCTGAGCTCGGGGCTCGGGACGTGGGACCTCGTGCTGCGCAAGATCGCCCACGTGGCGATCTTCGGGGTGCTGTGGCTGGCGCTCGCCCGGGCGGTCGATTGGCGCCGTCCGCTCCTCGCCACCGTGATCGCCGTCCTGTACGCCGCCAGCGACGAGATCCACCAGTCCTTCGTCGCCGGACGCCATGGCTCCCCGGTCGACGTCGCGATCGACTGCGTAGGAATCGGCCTCGCTGTGCTGGCCTGGCTGCTCACCGCGCGCAGGCGCGGGCGGCCGGGGCCGCCCTGGCCGTTGCGGCCTACAGCCAGCCGCGCTCGGTAGCGATCAGCACCGCCTGCGCGCGATCGACGGCACCCAGCTTGCCGTAGATGTTGTGCAGGTGGGTGCGCACCGTCGAGGTCGACAGCTGCAGCTCCGCGGCGATCTGCTTGTAGACCTTGCCCTCGGCGAGGCGCTTGAGGACCTCCACCTCGCGCCCCGACAGCGGACACGGATCGATCTGGCGGGGCCGCCCGCTGGTCGGGTAGGGCAGGTCGTACATGACGGCGCGCAGCTCCGCCGGCCCCAGGCCGACCGAGCGCGCGACCTTCAGCAGCGAGTTCGGCGAGACGTGGCCGCCCTGGGCGTAGTGGGCAAGCATGTCGGCGAGGCGCACGAAGGCCGCTTCGCCCGTCGCGTCCTCGGAGTGATGGCGCTCGATGGCCGACGCGACGGCGCTCGGCAGCCCCCAGCGGCGGGCGAGGACGCCGCCGACGAGCGCGTGGTCGACACCGAGGTCGCGGCGCTCGCGGTGGATGCGCTCCTCCGGCGTGCGGGCATCGCCGTGGACCTGGTCGGGATAGCCGGGGTAGGCGTGCATGAGAACGAGCTTGCCGATGTCGTGCAGCAGCGCCGTGACCATGAGGCGGTCGCGGTGCTCGTAGCCGGCCTCGCTGGCGAGGCGGTCGGCGGCGCGCTGCGTGGCGACGCCGTGCAGGCGAAAGCGCTCCGGGGCGCTGTCCCAGACCGATGAGCGCTCGAAGAAGTCGAAGGTGCGAGCGCGGCTGGCGAGCGCCTGAACGGATTCCGGCGACAGGACCTCGACTGCCTGGACGACGGACTCGATGCGGCCGCGGCGGCGGTCGTCGAGCTGGTTGGCCATCCGCAGGACGGCGACGACGAGGGCGATGTCGGACTCCACCGTGGCGACGATGTCAGCCGGTGAGACGTGATCGGCGCTGACGAGGCGCAGCAGCCGGTTGCGCGACTCGGCCAGAGCCGGGAAGGCCTCGAGCGCCTCGAACGCAGCGGTCAGACGGCGGCCGTGGCCCTCGTTGTGATGGCGCTGGACGGGCGCGCTGCTGGACGCGGTGGTGCGTGCGGGCGTGGAGATCATGGTGGGCGGTCCCTGCTTTCGGATCGGGATCGTTGGGGCACACCCGGTATCGGCAGCTATAGACGAATGGTTGAGGCCCAACCCGTCACTTGTTGTCGCGCTCGAGGGCCGCGTCGATCCGCGCGAGCGCCTCGTCGCGACCGAGAACGCTGAGCGTCTCGAAGATCCCGGGCGACACCGCGCTTCCCGCCAGCGCGACGCGGATCGGCTGAAAGACCTGCTTGGGCTTGCTGTTCCGGGCGGCGACCACGCCCTCCAAGGCGGCCTGCGTGTTCTCCAGCGTGAAGGGGTCGAGCTGCGCGATCGCTGCGCGTGCGTCCGCGAGCGCCGCGCGCCCGTCGTCGTCGAGCCACTTCGCGTGCGCCTTCTCGTCGTCGGCGGGACCATCGAAGATGAACCCCGCCAGCGGCCAGAAGTCCGCCAGGGTCTGCATCTTCTCGCGCGAGATCTCGACGGCATCGCGCAGCCCGCTGCGGCCGGTGAACGCCTCCAGGCGCGCGGTCAGGTCGTCGACGGAGAGCGCGCGCAGGTAGCGGCCGTTGAGCCAGCGCAGCTTGCGCTCGTCGAACTGGGCGGGGTTCTTGGAGACGCGCTGGAGGCTGAAGCGCTCGACGAGCTGCGGCGTCGAGAGGATCGTCTCGTCGTCGGCGTCGCCCCAGCCCAGCAGGGCGAGGTAGTTGCGTACCGCCTCGGGCAGGTAGCCCGCGTCGCGCAGATCCTGCACGGACGCGGCGCCGTGGCGCTTGGAGAGCTTCTTGCCGTCGGGCCCGTGCAGCAGCGGCAGGTGCGCGTAGACCGGCGCGCCGGCCGCCTCCCCGTCGCTCGAGGCCGTCTCCGCCGCGATGCCCGATGCGGCGACGGCCTCGAGCACGAGCAGGATCTGCTTGGGCGTGTTGGAGAGGTGGTCCTCGCCGCGGACGATGTGCGTGATGTGTGCGTCGAGGTCGTCGACGGCGACCGCGAAGTTGTAGAGGACGCTGCCGTCGGCACGCGCGATGACCGGGTCGTCGAGGTGCACGTGGGCGAAGGCCGTGTCGCCGCGGATCACGTCGTGCACGATCGTGCTGCCCTCGTCGGGCACGCGCAGCCGAACCGCGCCCTCGCCCTCGTCGCTGCCGCGAAACCCGCGCTCGGCGCCGTGCTCGGCCTTGTAGGCCTTGACGTCGTCGCCGGTCGCGGTCGAGCGGTAGGCGCGGCCGTCGTCGAGCAGGCGCTGCAGGACCTCGCCGTGGCGCTCGGAGCGCGCGACCTGGCTGATCGGGCCCTCGTCGTAGTCGATCTGCAGCCACTCGAGCGCCTCGAGGATCTGCTCGACGTTCTCGGGGGTGGAGCGCTCGCGATCGGTATCTTCGATACGCAGCACGAGGGTCCCCCCGGCGCCCCGCGCAAGCAGCCAGTTGTAGAGCGCGGTACGGGCGCCGCCGATGTGCAGCGCACCGGTCGGAGAAGGAGCAAAGCGGACTCTCATGCGTACCGATCACCCTACGAGATGCTGATCGGGGCCCATGTCTCGCCGGCGGGCGGTCCCGTGAAGGCCGTCGCGCGCGGGCTCGAGCGCGGCGCCCGGGCGATCCAGATCTTCAACCAGTCGCCGCGGATGTGGCGCCCGACGCAGTACAAGCAGCCCGACGTCGACGAGTTCCGCGCGCTGATGGCCGACGGGCCGATCCGCTCGGTCGTGATCCACGCCGTCTACCTGTGCAACCCGGCCTCCGCCGACGAGACGATCCGCGCGAACACGCTGCGCTCGCTGGTCGCCTCGCTTCAGGCCGGCGCGGCGCTCGGCGCGCACGCCGTGGTCCTGCATCCGGGCTCCGCGAAGACCGGCGACGTCGGGGCGGCGATCACCCGCGCGGGCGAGGTCATCGCCGAGGCGCTCGCGCAGAGCGATGGCTGCGCGCTGCATCTGGAGAACACCGCCGGCTCGGGCGGCACGCTCGGGCGCTCCTTCGGCGAGCTCGCTGCCCTGATCGAGGCCGCCGGCGACGACGAGCGCCTCGGCCTGTGCCTGGACTCCTGCCACCTGCTCGCCTCCGGTTACGACGTGCGCACGAGCGAGGGCCTCGACGCGGTGATCGACGACTTCGAGCGGATCGTCGGCCTCGACCGCCTGCGCTGCCTGCACGTGAACGACGCGCAGGCGCCGCTCGGCTCGAACCGCGATCGCCACGCCGACCAGCACCGCGCCGACGATCAGCGCGAGCCGGAAGCCGTCCACGAGCGCCTCGGCATTGGGGGTGCCGGCCGCCAGCAGCGTGTCGCGACCGTCGTGCAGCGTCTGCGTGCGCAACGCCGTGACCTCGTCGGCCTTGAGCAGCATCGACTTGCGCACGTCGTCGAGGATCTCGTCGAGGTTGTGCTCCTGCTGGCCCAGGAACGGATACAGAAAGCTCGAGGCGCCCGAGTCGTGCACGGGCTTCGCCGCACGTCCCTCCAGCAGCCCGCGATGGTCGAGGAAGATGTGGACGAGCTCCCACAGCAGGTGATAGAGCGTCTCGACGATCTCCTGGCGGATGAGCGGGTCCGCGACGGAGGAGAGGTCGAACTCCCACTCCGCGCCGGAGTCCGGCACGAACGCCACCGTCAGGCAGCCGCGCTCCCGCGCCGCGGCGAGCGCCGCGAGCGTGTCGGGGTGGCCGCCGAAGGCCATCGCGATGTCGTCGCCCTCCGCCTCCAGCGCGACCTGGTGGGCGACTGTCCCGCCCTCGCCGGCGAGCGCCAGGGCGGGGAGCGCGCTCTTGCCGACGATGACCGGATGAACGAACTCCACCGCGACGTGGCGCGCGTCGGAGCGGTCGGCGGGCGTGGCGCCGAACGCGACGAGCCGGCCGGCGCGCGCGAAGCGCTCGGCCATCTTGTGGCACAGGCGCGCGAGGCGGTCGGCCTCAGCCGTGAAGAAGCGGGCGTTGGCCTCGCTGCGCTCGCGCAGCAGAACCTCCACCCGCTCGGCGCCGGTGCTGGTGGTAGGTCTCACACCACCGGCTGCGAGCGCTCGAGCAGCGCCGTGTTACCGGCGCCGGGGGCGCTCATGAGGTTGACGACGGCGAGGTTGGAGCGCTCGAAGTCGCCGGCGTTGGCGCCCGCGATCGTGTTGCTCGCGTCGAGCGCGTCCTCCACGACCCTCACCTTGGTGCGGTGCACGCCGCCTCCTCCTCGTCTTCGACTTCGATCGACTCGACCATGAACTCTTCGCCCGTCGCGACGTCGATGATCTCCAGCGTAGCGCCCTCACAGGGCGTGTCCCGCCCCTCAGCCGCTCAGGCCTTCGCCTTCGCGTCGGCATGGATGCGGCCCTTGCCCTTGGAGTGGCAGAGCCGGCCGCCCTCGCGGCCGTTGCGGACGGCCACGACCTCGGCCATGATCGACAGCGCCGTCTCCTCGGCGGTGAGCCCGCCGAGGTCCAGGCCGATCGGCGCTGCGATCCGCGCCACGTCCGACTCGGGGACACCGGCGGCCAGCAGCCGCTCGCGCCGCTTCTCCTGCGCGGGTCGCGACCCCATCGCGCCGATGTACGCCGGCGATGCCTCAAGCACGGTCAGCAGCGTGGCGTCGTCGAGCTTGGGGTCGTGGGTGAGGATCACGATGTAGGTGGCCTTGTCGGGCGCCCCGAGCTGCTCGAACGCCTCCTCCGGCCACGCCGCCACGACACCGACGGCGTCGGGAAAGCGCTCCGGGGTGGCGAAGCGGGCGCGGGGGTCGACGACGTAGGGCCGCCAGCCGCAGACGCGGGCGAGCGCCGAGAGGTGCTGGGCGTACTCGACGGCGCCGAAGATGACGATCCGGGGATCGGGAGCGGTGACGTCGATGAAGAGGTCGCCCCGAATCTCGGAGCTCTCCTTCCACATCAGCTCCTCGGCGTCGGCCTTGCCCTGCGCGTCGAGCTCCGGGTCACCGAGCGTGCCCTCCGACGTGCCGTCGGGCCGCACCAGGAGCTTCTCGCCGAGATGCTCGCCGCGCACCACCGTGACGAGCGCGCCACGCCCGTCCTCACGTGCGATCTGTGCAAAGGCTTCGTGGACGCTCATTGCGAAAACCTCGATTGCAGTTTGAAATATCCGGTCGTCGAGCGATGGCGGGCGGTCACGGCTGAAAGCGCTCCACCCACACGTCGATCTCGCCGCCGCACGGCAGCCCGACGTCCCAGGCCTCCTCGTCGGCGATGCCGAACGTCAGCAGCTGCGGCTCGCCGCCGCTCAGGACCTCGTCGGCGACCTCGATGACGGCGCCCTCGACGCAGCCACCCGACACCATGCCCGAGACCTCGCCGCGGTCGTTGACGGCCATCTTCGCACCCGGGGGGCGCGGTGCCGAGCGACGCGTCGCGGTGATGGTCGCTATGGCGACCTGCGCGCCGTCCGCGACCCAGCGGTCGACGTCCTCGATGACATCCTTCATTGGCTTGGCTCCTCTCCGCGACAACCCGAAGCCTGATACTACCCCCGGGTACTCACGCGATTCGCTGGGCGCGGTTCAACGTGGCGCACGTGCGGTGCGGGTGCAGCCCGGCCGGCGGCGCACCTGAGCGCGCACCCCGGCCGAGCGAGACCGCTCAGGCCTTCGCGATGGCGGACACGACGCGCGCGCCGGGCACACACGGGATCAGCTTGTTGAGGTCGCTGATGGTCTTCCAGGCGGAGTCGGGATCGGACACCGAAAACGCCTCGTTCAACGTGGGCATTCGGCGAAGATAAAGGTTTCTCATAGAATCGACGGATGGCTATTCAGGCAGGTACATACAAGCTCGGTCCGGACAACGCGTCTCTGCACGTCGAGACCGGCCGCAACGGGGCGGCCGCGAAGGCCGGCCACGACCTCGTCATCGACGTCAAGTCGTGGGAGGCGACGCTCGAGGTGGGCGACAGCTCGAGCCTGCAGCTCAGCGCCGACCCGACGTCCCTGCACGTGCGCGAGGGCAAGGGCGGCATGCAGGCGCTCAAGGAGGACGACAAGGAGGACATCCGCAAGACGATCGACAAAGACGTCCTGAAGAAGAAGACCATCACCTTCCGCTCGACCTCGGTCGAGCCCGCGGGCGAGGGCCTCAAGGTCAGCGGCGACCTCGAGATGGGCGGCAAGTCCAACCCGGTCTCGCTGGACCTCGACGAGAGCGGCGGCACGCTCAGCGGCAGCGCGGCGGTCAAGCAATCCGACTGGGGCATGAAGCCCTACTCCGCCCTGTTTGGCGCGCTGAAGGTCAACGACGAGGTCAAGGTCGTCTTCCAGGGCACGCCGAGCTAGCTGTAGTTCCTGAGCACGTTGTTCATCGGGTCCTCCTTGGAGGCTGGTGGTTCTCAAGGCCCCAGTCCCATGGAGTTCCGGATGAAGTTGCACGCTAACGCCCCGCTCAGTCCGAAAGGCAGGCAGCTGCTGATCGATCGGATCGAGAGGGAGAGTCAACCGGTCTAAGACGTCGCAGAGTCCGCGGCAGTCAGCGAGCGAACGGCGCGCAAGTGGCTGGCGCGCTACCGCGCTGAAGGCCCGGCGGGCCTGATCGATCGGCCGTCGACGCCGAACGTCGTGGCCAACCGCACCGATGAGCAGACGATCGAGGCGATCGCCGCGCTGCGACGCCTGAGGTTCACCGGCCCGGAGATTGCCGAGACCCTCGACCGCCCCGTGTCGACGGTGTCGGGGATCCTTACGCAGATCGGGATGGGCAAGCTCGGCCGTCTGGGCCTTGAGCCCGCAGAGCGCTATGAGCGCCCGGTGGCCGGCGAGCTGATCCACGTCGACGTCAAGAAGCTCGGCAAGATCGTCCGCGGGGCGGGCAAACGCATCACCGGCGGCAGCAGTCACTACACCGGTTCGTACACCGACCGCGACGGCAAGCGGCGTAACACCGCCGGCTGGGAGTACGTCCATATCGCGATCGACGACGCCACCCGCCTGGCCTACGCCGAAGTCCTGGGCGACGAGAAAGCGACGACCGCGATCGGGTTCTTGCGGCGCGCAATCGTCTTCTTTGAGAGCCACGGGATGACCGTGCGCGAGCTGCTGACCGATAACGGGTCGGCCTACCGCAGCACCGTCCATGCGATCGCCTGTCGCGCGATCGGGATCCGCCACCTGCGCACCCGGCCGCGGCGCCCGCAGACCAACGGCAAGGCGGAGCGCTTCATCCGCACGATGCTCGGCGGTTGGGCCTACGGCGCGATCTACGCCTCCAGCGCCAAACGCACCACAGCCCTTGACGGCTGGATCTACCGCTACAACCATCACCGACGACACTCAGCCATCGGCCGACAACCACCGATCAGCCGCCTGAACAACCTGCTCGGGCCTTACAACTAGCCGAGCGCCTCGACCTCGCAGCGCACGCCGCTCGCGCGCGACAGGCGACCATCGGCGGTCACGAGCGTCGCCCCGATCGCCTCGGCGAGCGCGACGTACGCCGCGTCGTACGCAGTGACGTTCTCGCGCAACTCCCAGATCCGTTCGAGCAGCGGGCTGTGCGGCGCGCGCTCCAGTGGGAGTGCGACGAGATCGGCGAGCGCCTGGCGCGCGCGGCGCACGGGCAGCCGACCGCCCGCGACGGCGCCGTGCAGCACCGACGTCACCTCGAGATCCACGAGCCACGGCGCCGCGAGTCGCTGCTCCCGCAGCCGTGTGCGGGCGCGGTCGCCGTCCGGCCCGTCGTCGGCGAGCGCCGGTGCGAGCACCGACGCGTCGACCACGATCACCGCCGATCGCGCTCCTCGCGCAGCGCGTCGACGGCGGTCGCGAACGGCACGCTTCCACCGGCACGGCCGCCGGCCCGGTCGAGCACCTCGCTCAGCGTGTCGCGCTGCGCCTCGTCGGTCAGCCGCGCGAGCAGGTACTCCTGCAGCGACTGTCCGGCGGCGGCGGCGCGGCGGCGCAGGACGAGATGCACGTCGTCGGGGACGTTCTTGATCTGGATGCTCGGCACGCGTCGCACGTTAGCGCCATACTGGCTCCGCGACAACCGATGTGGCGCCAGCGGTTAGGTCGCAGCCGCTCGATAGGCTCGACCGACCATGGCGGAACGCTCATACGACTGCATCGTCATCGGCTCGGGTCCCGGCGGCTACGTCGCCGCCATCCGCGCCGCTCAGCTCGGGATGAAGACCGCGGTGGTCGAGTCTGACCGGATCGGCGGGCGCTGCCTGAACTACGCCTGCATTCCCGCCAAGGCGGTCCTGCGCGTGGCGGACGTCCTCGGCGACATCCGCGAGGCCGCCGCCTTCGGTATCACCGTCGGCGACCCGAGCGTCGACTTCGCGGCTGTCGGAGAGCGGCGCAACAAGGTCGTCAAGACGCTGACCGGCGGCGTCGCCGGGCTCATGAAGAAGAACGCCGTCGACGTCATCGACGGCCACGGCGTCGTGACCGATGAGGGCAACGTCAAGGTCGGCAGCAACTTCGACGGCACGGACATCGCGGCCACGACCGTCATCCTCGCGACCGGATCGGTGAAGCGACCGCTGCCCGGCACCCGCTTCGGTGGCCGCGTGATCGGCACCGAGGAGGCGTGGGCGCTCGAGCAACTGCCCAAGACGATGGCCGTCGTCGGCGCCGGCGCCTCCGGGACGGAGATCGCCTCCGCCTACGCGCGCCTGGGCAGCGACGTCACGCTCTACGAGGGCCTTGACCGCGTGCTGCCGACCGAGGACGCCGACATCTCCAAGGTTGCCGAGCGCGGCTTCAAGAAGCAGGGGATCAAGGTCCGGACGGGGGTGTTCGTCGAGAACGTCGAATCGGGCGCCGACGGCGTCGCGTTCACCGTCGCGGGCGAGGCCGCCGAGGCCGAGTGGCTCGTGATCGCCGCCGGTCGCGGTCCCGATGTCGAGAACCTCGGCCTCGAGGACGCCGGCGTCTCGCTCACCGACACCGGCCTGATCGCCGTCGACGGGGCGCAGCGCACCTCGCTGCCGGGCGTCTACGCCATCGGCGATCTCGTTCCCGGCCCCGCGCTCGCGCACAAAGCCTCCGACGAGGGCATCATCGCGGTGGAGGACGCCGCCGGCATGGAGACCCACCCGCTCGTGCACGTCGACATCCCGCGCGCGACGTTCTGTGCGCCCAACGTCGCGAGCTTCGGGCTCACCGAGCAGCAGGCGCGCGACGCCGGCCACGACGTCGTCGTCGGCAAGACGGGGTTCGGCGCCGTCGGCGCGGGAACGGTGTACGGCGATCGCACGGGCATGGTGAAGATCATCGGCGACCGCCGCTACGGCGAGCTGCTCGGCGGGCACATCGTCGGCACGAAGGCGACGGAGCTCATCCAGGAGCTCGTCAACGTGCGCGCGCTCGAGGGCGGGTTCATCGAGGTCGCCCGCATGGTGCACGGCCACCCGACGCTGTCGGAGGCGGTCATGGAGGCCGCCCGCGACGCCGACGGCTGGCTCATCCACGGGTAGGCGCCTCGTGCAGACCGACGCCGTGCGCGCGGCCTTCTACTACGACCTCGTCAGCCCCGAGGCGTACCTCGCCGCCGAGCGTGTCCTCGAGTTGCTCCCGGGCGCCGAATGGATCCCGGTGAACGGGCGCGATCTGCCGGGCGCCGACACGCTGGAGGGCTTTCGCTGCCAGACCGACCTGGAGGCGTTCCGCGACCGGATCGAGCGTGTCGCGTCACGACGCGGCCTGCAGCCCGTGCGCTGGCCCGAGCCCTTTCCCTCCGACACGGCGTACGCGATGCGCGTGGCGACCTACGCACGCCAGATCGGGCGCGCCGTCGCGTTCTCGCTGGCGGCCTTTCGGCAGGCGTTCGCCGCCGGCCGCGATCTCGGCGTGGCCGACAACGTGCTCATCGCGGCCGCCGCGTGCGAGCTGCATCCCGCCGCGGTCGCAAAGGGCGCCGCACTGCGCTCGGTGCGGCGCGCGCTCGAGGAGGCGACCGCGCACGCCGCGGCACGCGGGGTCGCTGACGTGCCGGCGGTGTGGCTGCCCGACGGGCGCGTCTTCCACGGCGACGACGCGCTTGACGACGCGGCCGGCGCCGTGATCGCGTAGCGTCGAGCCCTATGCGCGCCAACCGCAGCTACCGCCTGCTGCACACCCGGTCCAGCCGCCGCCCCGCGAGCCTCGACCCGGCCCGCATCGACCACCTCGAGGTGGTCGACGTCGCCTCCGGCGAGGTCGTCCTGTTCTGGGATCTGCCGGCCCCCGAGGCCGCCAGGCGCGCGCGCCGCCTGCGCGAGGAGCTCGCGAGCCTCGAGGTCGAGGAGTTCGTCGATCGCTGGGCCGGTACCGACTAGGTCCTCGGCCGCCGCGGGCGGGCAGACCGGCGAGAAGAGGCAGCCCGCGCGGCAGCCGGGGTGTCAGCGTCGTGGCGCGAGTACGCGTTCGATTGCGCCCGCTCGCGGGCCGATACCCTGAGTCCCCCGATGACCGAGCGCGTCGCGCCATCCACCGAGCAGGCACGGCTTCCCGAGCCCGAGGCCGCCATCGAATGGCTTGCCACGATGATGCTCATCCGCCGTTTCGAGGAGCGCGCCGGCGAGATGTACGCCAAGGCCAAGGTCGGCGGCTTCCTGCACCTGGCGATCGGCGAGGAGGCGACGATCGTGGGTTCGACGCGCGCGCTGCGCGACCGCGACTACCTCATCTCGACGTATCGCTCGCACGGTCACACGCTCGCGCGCGGCAGCGATCCGAACAAGGTGATGGCCGAGCTCTTCGGGCGCGTCGACGGGCTCTGCAAGGGACGCGGCGGATCGATGCACATGTTCGATCTCGAGCGCCGGTTCATGGGCGGATACGGGATCGTCGGCGGCAACCTGCCGCTGGCGGCGGGCTTCGCGCTGGCGTCGGACTACCTCGCCACCGACGACGCGACCCTGTGCCAGTTCGGCGACGGCGCGTCCAACCAGGGCACGTTCGGCGAGACGATGAACCTCGCCGCGCTGTGGAGCCTGCCGGTCGTCTTCATGGTCACGAACAACCAGTTCGGGATGGGAACCGCGCTCGAGCGCCATTCGGCCGTGA
The DNA here is from genome assembly GCA_019348435.1 of Actinomycetota bacterium. GTDB lineage: Bacteria > Actinomycetota > Thermoleophilia > Solirubrobacterales > Solirubrobacteraceae > CADCVQ01. The sequence continues at coordinate 1,574 of JAHWJM010000001.1, read as the reverse complement.
CCGACCTCATGCGCAAGGGCGAGGGCTTCGGCGTGCCGGGCATGCGCTGTGACGGCATGGACGTCGTCGACACCTACAACGTCACCACCGAGGCGCTGCAGATCGCGCGCGAAGAGCGCCGGCCGGTGCTCGTCGAGGCCGTCACCTACCGCTTCAGGGGACACTCGATGGCCGACCCGGAGGAGTACCGCACCAAGGAGCAGGTCGACGAGTGGCGCAAGCGCGATCCGCTTGCGGTCTTCGGCGACCAGCTCGTCGAGGCGGGCATCCTCGACGCCGACGAGCGCGAACGGATGGACGCCGAGACGATCGAGCGCATCGACGCCTCGGTCGCGTTCGCCGACGCCTCGCCCTATCCGTCGCCCAACGACCTCTACGACGACATCTACGTGCTCGGCGACCAGGTGCGCGGGTGGTACTCGGTCGACGAGCGCACGCCGACCCCCCACCGCGGTGAGGACGAGCGCGCGATGGACCGCGCGGACCTGCCGCGCTCGGCGGAGCACGGCCATGCCGGCACGCACTCGCCGAACGCCAGCGACGTCAAGCCGGCCGACGACGCCCAGCGAGACGAGGACTAGCGCCGTGGCGGTCATGCGTTATCGCGAGGCGCTCAACTCGGCCCTGCGCGAAGAGATGGAGCGCGACGAGAACGTCATGCTCATGGGCGAGGACATCGGGGTCTTCAACGGCGCCTTCAAGGTGACGGCGGGGCTGCTCGACGAGTTCGGCGAGAAGCGCGTGCGCGACACCCCGATCTCCGAGAACACGATCGTCGGCATGGGCGTCGGCGCCGCCATGACCGGGCTGCGCCCGGTCGTCGAGCTCATGACGATCAACTTCTCGTTGCTGGCGATGGACCAGATCGTCAACCACGCGGCGACGATCCGGTACATGTTCGGCGGCCAGGTCAAGGTGCCGCTCGTCGTGCGCATGCCGCAGGGCGCGGGCCATCAGCTCGGCCCCACGCACTCGCATTCCTGGGAGGCGCTCTTCGTCCACGTTCCCGGGTTGCTCGTCGCCGTGCCCACGACGGCCGCCGACGCGAAGGGGCTGCTGAAGTCGGCGATCCGCGACGACAACCCGGTCGTCTTCATCGAGCACGAGTACCTCTACGGCCAGCGCGGCGAGGTGCCCGACGAGGAGGACCACACCGTGCGCTTCGGCGTCGCCGCGATCCGCCGCGAGGGCTCCGACGTGACGCTCGTGGGCATCTCGCGGATGGCGCTGACCGCGGCTCGCGCGGCGGCGACGCTGAGCGATGAGCACGGGGTCGAGGCCGAGGTGATCGACCCGCGCACGCTGCGCCCGCTGGACCTCGACACGATCCTCGCCTCCGTGCGCAAGACGAACCGCTGCGTGATCATCGAGGAAGGCTGGCCGCACGGCGGCGTCGGCGCGAACCTCGCCGCGCTCATCCAGGAGCAGGCCTTCGACGACCTCGACGCGCCGGTTCAGCGCGTCACGGGCGCCGACGTGCCGATGCCCTACTCCAAGGCGCTCGAGCAGCTCGCCTTCCCGCACGAGCCGCAGATCGTCGATGCGGTGCTCGCCACCTTCGGGGAGCGGTCCTC
>JAHWJM010000019.1 GCA_019348435.1 Actinomycetota bacterium | reverse complement strand
AAGGGAGTCGGTCGTCATATCCGGCTTGAGGTCGATCGCCGCCTTCTTGCGCGCTCGCCGCTTGTCGGGCGCGCGCTCGACTGCATTCGCGGCTTGGACCGCCGGATCGATCTCCTCGACGAGCTCGATCTCCGACTTCTCCAGGTAGCCGTGCAGCTCCTCGATGTCTGCCTCGTCGAGATCGATCTCGGCCACCGCGCCGGCGATCTCGGCGTACGTCAGCACGCCCGTCAGCTGGCCCTTCGCCACGAGACCCTTGATCTCTTCGAGTTCCTGCAGTTCGACTACGGACATTCGGTTCGCTTTCGCCTCGGCACGACGCGTGATCGACACCGCGCACCGTTCGCTTGACGGAGGGCCGGAGAGGGCGGCCTCTGGAGCAGCACCTCTCCCAACCTAGACCCCGAACTCTAGCGTGCTGCTCTGCGACGTACTACGTGCGACGGCGTCACGTTGTTTGGCGCCTTCGCGCCAAGATGCCGCAAACCGCGTGCCATGATGCGCATGTGCCCGAACGCCCGGACTCCGACCGCGAAGTGCTGACGAGCCTACCGCGCTCACGACCCGCCCGCCGCAGCGCCAAACGCGACGAACGTCCGGCGCGGGACGCTACGCGCGCGTCGGCCAAACCCGTCGCGCCGCGCAAGCCGCGCACCGCAAACGCCGCTCCGCGGGCCGCCGCCCCGCCGCCCCAGCCGGCCACCCGTTCGCGCACAACGGCCAAGGCGGCGCCGGCCGCGGAGCGCCCGCGCGTACCTCCCGAGCGCAAGATCCCTGCCGCGGGCTACGCCGCACCCGACAGCCGCGCCGGCAAAGCCTCGGCGTCGCCCGCCGCAGAGCTCATCTCGACGTCGATCCAGGCCACCGCCGAGCTGGCCCAGATCGGCTTGGCCGTCGGGCGCCAGACGCTGCAGTCGATGCTGGATCGACTTCCCAAGCCATAGATTCAGCGCGGCGAAGTCAGCCGTCACGGCGAGGATAAACGCGGTAACCTGCCGCGCACTGCCGAATCACCGGACGTCCGCGTCCGGTGAGCGGGGGACCCAATTGCGGACCGGCTGGACGCCGGACCGCCGGGGCGAATCGGCCCAGCACAGGCCGTAGCGCTTGGAAAGCGCGAGCCCGTCAGCTCACCCCGTAGGCCGCCAGCCACCCATGCCTGAATCCCGCCGCGATCGAGCAGTCCTCGTGGCCGTGCTCTGCGCGGCCTTGTCACTGTGCGCCGCCGGTGCCGCGCCCGCGGATCCCGACACGGGCGGTGCGACGATGCCCGAGGCGCTGCCGGAGACCACCGGCGGGATGGGCTACGGCGATCCGGGCACGCAGTCGCTCGTCGTGGGGCCGATCGCCGTCCTGCACCAGCGCCTCGTGGCGCGCGGCACGATGCCCGGCGCCGCCCGCCGCCAGATCGTCCTGCAACGCCTCGATCCCAAGCACGGCTGGCGCAACGTCGCCCGCGCCCGCGTTCGCAGCACCGACCGCTTCAGCATCAGCTGGAGGGCCGACCGCATGGGCCGCATCAGCCTGCGCGCGGTGCTCACGGGCCGCCGCAGCGCGTCGGCTTCGAGCGCCGGCGGCCCCATCGCGAAGGTCATGGTCTACCGCACGGCGATGGCGACCTACTACGGCCCCGGCTTCTTCGGCCGGCAGACCGCCTGCGGCCAGACGCTCACCCCCGACATGCACGGCGTGGCGCACAAGAAGCTGCCCTGCGGCACGCTCGTCGCGATCACGTACAAGCGCCGCGAGATCGTCGTACCGGTCATCGACCGCGGCCCGTTCCACGCCGGCTTCTCGTGGGATCTGACGCAGGCCACGGCCGATGCGCTCGCCTTCACCGGCACCGGCGAGATCGGCTACGCGCGCGTCCGGTCGGGACCCGCCGCGTAGCTGCTGCGCCGCGGTCGGCGGGCGGCGGCGGCTCGCCTACTCCTTGACCTGGAACGTCGGCCTGATCGCCGCGCGCGCGAGCGTGTGGAAGGTGAGGTTGAAGCCGACGTAGGCCGGCGAGGCCTCCTGCGGGATCTCGAGCTGCTCCTCGTCGACGGCGAACACCGTGTAGACGTAGCGGTGCGCGATGTCCCCGGCGGGAGGCGCCGCGCCGCCGTAGCCCAGCTCGCCGTAGTCGTTGCGGACCTCCACGGCGCCGGCCGGCAGCCCGTCGGGACTCGCACCCGTCGGAAGCTCGGTCGTGTCGGCGGGCACGTTGAACACGACCCAGTGCCAGAAGCCGCTGCCGGTCGGAGCGTCGGGGTCGTAGCACGTCACGGCGAAGCTCTTGGTCTCCTCGGGGAAGCCGGACCAGCGCAGGTGCGGCGAGACGTTCTCACCGCCGGCGCTCGGGTGCGCGTGCTTCGCGGCCTGCGGCTGGCCGTCCTGGACGTCGTCGCTCTCGACGGAGAAGGACGGCGCCGCCGGCAGCAGGTCGTGCGGGTCGGGTGCGGTTGCTCGTTGCAGTGACATGGCGTCGTCAGTACCCACTCGGCGCGACCTCATGACCGCCGCTGGGTACCGTGTCCGGCGATGGTGAACGTGGCCCTCGTGATCGCCGCCGCGGTCGCGCTCGCGCTCGCGTCCGTCGCCGCCGTCAAGCGGCGCCGCGGGCGGCCGCGGAGCATGGCGCCGGCGGTGCTCGCCGAACCCACCGACGACACGACGATGGACTCCCAGGGCGCCGTGCGATCGGTCCAGGCGGCCGAGCTGACGCTGCCCGCGGCGGCGCTCGCCGAGCTGTGGTCGCCGATGCACCTCGAGCGCCTCGCGCGCACGTACTGGCGTTTCCTGTCACGCATGTCGCTGGGCCTGATCCGCGTGAAGTACGACGAGGACGAGCGCGCGGTCGTCTTCGTGGCGCGGCCGTTCGTGCTGCTGCGCTTCCATGCGCCGCAGTACGAGATGGACGCGACACGCGGCGTCGTGCGCTGGCGGATCGCAAGCGGCGTGCTCGTCTCGCGCACGGCACACGGCGGGGACGGCCACCTGCAGATCGAGGTCGAGCGCCGCCCGCCGCTCGACGAGGCGACCGCGCGTGTGCGCGCGGAGGTCGAGGTCGCGAACTTCTACCCGGCCCTGGCCAGCGGCGTGGCGCGCTGGTTGTACTCCGCGACGCAGTCGCGCATCCACGTGATCGTCACGCAGGGCTTCCTGCGCTCGCTCGCCCGCCTGGACCTCGCGGAGTCCGTGGTGGGCCGGTACGCCGCGCCTGACGACGTCGACGCCGTCCCCGATCCGCCGGCGCGCACGAAGCGCGAGGCCAGCCGCACTGCCTGACATGCGCTTCTCCCGGCCGCCGCGGACGGCCGGGATGGCGGGTGTTCGCCGGCGCTTCGGTCGTGCGGGCCCGCGCGACCGTTGCCTGCCGGTTACGCCGGGTGCGTGCGGCCCCCGGTCACGTGCGTGTCCTTCAACAGGCGCGGCACGAGCATGAGCGCCGCGAGGCCGACGAGGACGTAGATGACGTCCGCGACGGTGCCGGTGCCGAAGATCTCGGCGACGACGTTGGTGTCGAACAGGGCGACGATGGCCCAGTTCAGGCCACCGACGATGAGCAGGCCGATCCAGAGTGGATCGAGCCTCTTGAGGAGATCCATCACGCCTCCTTTTTGACGCGACGAATTTGGATGGGACAGCACGAAGTACCCCGTTGCCGCAGCGTGGTTTCAGGCGTTGCCGTGCGGGCTCAGATCGTGCCGGGCGGCTTGCGGCGCCGGGCGGTCTCGCCCGAGCGCAGCGCCGACCCGCCCAGCATGAGGATCGAGCCGAGCAGCGCGACATACCAGCCCCACTCGAGCTCGATCTGCCCGGGCGGCTCGCCCGGGCGATCGATCACTCCGACGTAGAGCAGCGCCCCGAAGGCAAAGATCGACAGCACCGCGGTGAGCTCCCCGCGCGCCCACGTGAGCTGATGATCACGCGCGACGACGTAGGCGAGGATGAACGGCGCGATCGCCATGACGAGCAGTGCCCAGCGCAGGATCTGATGGGTCTCCCAGCCGCTGTGGCTGGCGACCCCGAGCGTGCCGGCCAGGACCGCGAGCGGGCTGACCGCTTCGTACCAGTCGGCAAACAGTCCGGCGCCCAGCAACAGGCCCCCGAGCATCGCCACGAGCTCGTTGACCGTCAGGCGCTCCATCGCGCGCCAATGTAGTCGCTGCGTCGAGCGCCGCCGGCCGCCGGTCAGGCGATCGAGTCGGCGAGGGTGACGAGCTCGTCGAGCTGCCACGGGCCCTGGCCGGTCAGCCGCAGGTACAGGCCGTCGTGCTCCCACGCGAGCTCCTGCACCGGGCGCAGCTCGGCCTCGGCCTGTTCGAGCGGTGCTTCGCGATACGCGAACCGGCCGGCGGCCGTCGGCGCCGGCAGCCCGCGGTCGGGAGGGGCCCGGTGGCCGGCGTAGAGCGTCACGCGGCCGGGCGAACCTGGCCGCGACGCGTCGAGGTTCCACTCCACCTGCACCGCGCCGGGCCCCGCGGTGACGACCTCCACCCAACGCGCGAGCGGCAGCGCTGCCGTAGGCAGCGGGACCCTGCGCCCGAGGTGCCTGTCGGCTGCCGCGATGCCGTCGAGGGGCTCGCGCTCCATCGAGCGATCGTACGCCGCTACGGTCTGCGCCGATGAGGCGCCTGCTTGCGATCCTGGCCGTCGTCGCGCTGGCGGTCGCCGTGTACCTGTGGGCGCCGTGGCGCTCGGAGCCGGCGATCCGCGTGCCCGGCGCTGCCTACGTGCCGTCGGGGCCGCAGGATCAAGCGACGCTCTGGGCGGTCGGCGACGGCGCCGACGGCGGCAGCGCCGCCCGTTCGGTGGTGCAGCGGATGAAGCGCAAGCGCTTTGACCGGTTGCTCTACCTCGGTGACGTCTACGGCTCGGGCCTGCTCAGCGTGCTCGTCGGCAACGGCACCGCCGCCGACTACCGCGACCGCTACGACCCGCTGTACGGGGAGTTCGCCGCGAAGACGGCGCCCACGCCCGGAAACCACGAGTGGCGCCAGCGCGGCGAGGGCTACGACCCCTACTGGGAAGCGGTGTTCGGGCGCCCGCCGCCCGCCTTCTACGCCTTCGACGTCGCCGGCTGGCAGCTGTTGAGCCTCAACACCGAGGCGCCGCACGGCGCGCGCTCGGCGCAGGTGCGCTGGCTGCGCGAGCAGCTGCGTGCGACCGGCACCTGCCGGCTGGCCTTCTGGCACAAGCCGCGGTTCAACGCCGGCCGGCACGGCGACGACCCCGGCATCGCCGCGCTGTGGAACGCGCTGCGCGGCCATGCGCGGATCGTCGTGAGCGGGCACGACCACAACATGCAGCGCTTCAAGCCGGTCGACGCGATCACGCAGTACGTGGCCGGCGCCGGCGGCCATGGGCGCCACGCGCTGCGCCACGACCGCCGCCTGGCCTTCGGCAACGATCGCGACTTCGGCGCGCTGCGCATCGAGCTGTCGCCCGGCCGCGCCCGGACGGCGTTCGTCTCGGCCGACGGACGGATCCTGGACGTGAACACCGTGCGCTGCAGACGCTGAAAAGCGCATGGCGGGGCCCTTCTACGGGAACCACGTAGATGTGGGCGACGCGCGCGACACAGCGCGAGCGGCGTCCGTGAGGTCCCTGTCATGCGGTAGCGCTCCGAGTTGGGCGACACGACAACAGGAGCACTGTTCAGCCACGAAGTTCAGTCCTGCCGCCATCGTGTCGGCGAAGCAGGACAGATAGGGAAATCTCATGTCGATCGATCCGAGGCAACCGGCCTCACCCAGCGCGCACGGCGCCTCAGCGCGTGCGGCGATGATGGCGCGCGTTCAGGAGCAGCTCACCTCCCGCCGCAGGTCCGAGGACCGCCGCTGCCCGCTGTGCGGCGAGCCGATCCGCGGGGGCCAGGCGTGCATCAGCCTGCACGGCACCACCGTGCACGACCGCTGTCGCAGCGCCTCGCGCTGAGCACCCGCCGTCAGCGGGTGGGGTCGTTCGTCTCGCCCGCGCCGATCGCCTGGCTCGTGCGCGTGAGCGTGACGAACACGAGGCCTCCGAGCATGTTGCCCGCGGCGGCGATGCCGAAGTTCACGGCGGTGTCCTCGAAGGAGATCGTGGTGCCGAAGCGCATGCCGAAGATCAGCTCGAGCGTCACGACGATGACGTGGTTCAGCGACGCCAGCGCCAGCACTGTGCCGGCGATCCACGCGATGATGATGCGCCCGCCGACGGTGCCGACGCCCTCGACCATCCACGTCATGGCGGTGATCAGCGCCCCCCCGATGATCGCGCTGCAGAACGCGCTCCACAGCGGCAGCTCGTCGATGTGCGCCGCGAGCTCGTTGAGCGCCGGCGCGGTGCCCTCCGGCAGGACGCCCTCCGTGCTGGCGATGAGGATCAGCACGGTCCCTCCGATGATGTTCATGACCGGCGAGATCGTCCACAGCTCCACGAGCTTCAGCACGGAGAGCTTGCCGCGCCGCAGCGCCGTGATCGGGACGAAGAAGTTCTCGGTGAAGAGCTCTGAGCGACCGACGACGATGAAGATGAAGGCGATGCCGAAGAACAGGGAGCCGACGAAATGCGCCGCGCTCGGTCCGAACCGCGGTGTCAGCAGCGCCGTCGCCGTCGCGATCGCGATGATGCCGAAGACGATGTCGAAACCCGCCACGAGCGACGTCGTCGAGAGGTCGAGCTTCGAGCGCGTGAGGCGGCGCTTGCCCTCGTCGCGCGTACGCGCGAACATCTCGTGCGGGTCGGGTGCCTCCTCAGGCTGATGGGCGTTGCCGTTGCCGTCGGCTTCTTCAGGTTCTTCAGCCATGTCGGCGCGGTGCTGCCCGCTCGCGCCCCCGCGCAAGCACGGTTGTGCGTCCCTGGCGTCGCGGCGTTCCAGCGCTCACCTGGAGAGGTCGCCGGCACCGACCGGTCGACGACCCCACAGCTGCGCATGTCGAACCCGAACGCGTCGACGAGCGGCACAGGGTAAGTCCTGCCCGCGTTTCATCTGCCTCAGCAGCGTCGTTCGAAGGCCCTCTCGGTGTTCACCAGAGGGTCTTCGTGCATGCTGTCCCGGCTGGGGTAGACTGGCAACGCCTCACGACTCGTTCACCACGGGTACCGAGGCAGTCAGGCCGGAGGGGACGAGCCGCCGGAAAGGGACGCGCTCTGGACCCACGCAACCACCAAGCGTGATTTCAGTTGACCGATCGTTCCATCCCCTCGCACTCGCGGCCTGAGCACATCATCGAGCTCGGTCAGCTCACGCTGCGCTCGCAGCGGGAGGGGGATGTCCACACGATCGCGCTCACCGGTGAGATGGATCTCTCCAACGCCGCCGAGGTCGAACGCGAGCTGCTCCACGTCGAGGCGACGGACGCCGCCACGATCGTCATCGACCTCGCCGGCTTGCAGTTCATGGACTCCACCGGGATCCGGCTGCTGGTTGCGGCCGATGCCCGCTCGCGGACCGACAGCGGCCGCCTGCGCCTCACGCGCCCGCCCGAGCAGGTCTTCCGAGTGCTGTGCATCGCGGGCATCGAGCGCCTGCTGCCCTTCGACGACTAGGCGGGCTGCGGCCGCGGTTGCCGCGCGGGGCCGATCGCGTAGCGCGCGAAGATCTCACCCTCGTGCTCGACCATCCACCGCAGCGACAGGCCCAGCGGCGCCTGCAGCGGCGCTCCGTCCATGATCGAAAGCGCACCCGCCGCGCCCGCGAGCACCGGGACCGTGGTGAGGAAGAGCTCGTCGATCAGTTCCTGGGCGAGCAGCGCGGCGTTGAGGTGCGGGCCGCCCTCGCAGAGGATCGCCCGCACGCCGTGCGCGCGGCGCAGCTGCGCGAGCGCGCCGGCCAGGTCCACCGGCGCGCAGCGCACGTACTCGACCTGCGCGTGCACACCTTGGAGTGAATGCTGCGCGGCGGTGATGATCACCACCCGCGACGCTCGATCCTGCAGCAGCGGCAGGTCGGACGCGAGATCCAGTGACCCGCTGACCACGATCGCGAGCGGATCGGCCTCGAGCCCCGCGTGGCGGCGCTGCTCCCGGCGCGCTGCATCGGGCACCATGCGCCCGTAGCGCTCGACGCGCAGCGTCCCGGCGCCGACCATCACGGCGTCGACGCGCGTGCGCAGCGCATGGAAGAGCTGGCGGTCGGCGAGGCTCGAGATGGGCCCCGTGCGGCCGTGCACCGCGGCGCGCCCGTCACAGGTGTGCACCATGTTGACGGCGACGTGCGGGCGCTGCGGCCCCGCCATCTCCCAGGGCCGCAGCTCCTCGACGAGCTCGTCGGCGGTCAGCTCACCTGCCGCCGGCAGAAGCCGGCGCAGAACCACGGGCGGCTCGTTGCGAGCCGCCGTCACGTGACCGGGTGGCCAGGCTCGACGGCGTCCTTCACCGCCTGGAAGAACACGCTCTCCTCGTCGGGCGCAAACTGCGCCTCGAAGGGCTCGAGCACGAATCCGACGTGGTCGCCGAGGTCATGGCGCGCGCAGATCGCGCCGGCGAACCAGCTCGGGCAGTCCTCGAGGATCGGCAGCCCGCGCGGGCCGCGATGCCATGCGCAGCGCGCGAACTTGTCGATGTCGTCGCCCGTCCGGCCGCCGAACAGCTCGATGAGCTCGCTGCGCGCGCGGGGGACGAGATGCACGGCGAGCGCGTCGACTCCGCCCCCGCCGCACGCGAAGCGAAACGTGCGGTTCTCACGCGAGAGGCAGGCCAGGAAGCGGGCCGGCTGGAAGCTGCACTGGGTGGCGAAGCCGATCACGCAGCCTTCGCGCCGATCGCCGTCGGAGGCGGTGACGACGAACAGTGGATAGTCCAGCGATCCGGCGAGCTTGAGGAACGTCGTGCTGGCATCGCCCATCCGGCGCACGCTACCCGGTGTGGTACGCCGGACACCGGGTAGCGTGAAAGACCTCATGGCAGAACGGCTCATCGGCGTTGACGTTGGCGGCACGAAGACGGCGGTCGCCGTGCTGGAAGGCGCGAGGATGGGTGAGCCGGTGCTCGAGCCGACGGAGACCGGCAGCCCCGAAGCGCTCATCGCGCAGCTCGTCGACGCCATCGGCGCGGCCGGCGATGCGAGCGCGGTCGGCGTGGCGGTGCCGTCCGTCGTCGACTGCGAGACGGGGCGCATCCGCTCGTCGGTGAACATCCCGCTGCAGGACGTGCCCCTCCGCGCGGTCCTGCGCGAGCGGCTCGGGGTGCCCGTCTACATCGACAACGACGCGACGTCCGCCGCACTTGCCGAGGCGCACGACGACGACGGGCGTCTCGTCGCCGCCAACCTCGTGTTGCACACGGTGGCCCCCGGCGTGGGGGGGGGGACCGTCATGGGCGGCCGAACCCTGGGCGGCGCCCCGGGCGCCGCCGCCGAGCTCGGCCACACGATCGTCGCGGCCGATCTGTCAGGCACCACGTTCGCGGCCGCCGGCGACTATCCCCAGCCGGGGTCACTGGAGGCGCTGGCCTCCGGCAGCGCGCTCAACGAGCTCGCCGCCGCGCGCGGCATCCCGCCCGGGCGCGCGATCGACCTCGCACGTGACGGTGACGCCGGCGCCTGCGCGGCCATCGAGCTGCTGGGCCGTCGCCTCGGGATCGGCATCGCGAACGCGATCAACACCTTCGACCCCGAGCTCGTCATCATCGGCGGCGGCGTCTCGGCGGCGGGCGAGATGCTGCTCGGTCCCGCGCGCGAGGAGGCCGCTCGCTACGTGCTGACCGGCGTCGGCACGCGCACGCAGGTCCGCCGCGCGCGCTACGGCCCGCAGGCCGGGGTGCGCGGCGCGGCGCTGCTGGCGGGCCAGGAGCTCGAGGCCGATCGTGCGAAGCAAGCCCGCGAGGCGGCGGCGCGATGACTGCGCGCCATCGCTCGACGATGCCGGGCGCGAACTGCGAAGGCCGGCCCTCGCGATGAGGATCGCCGTCGCGATCGACCATGCCGGAACACCGCTGCGCGAGACGGTGATGGAGGCGGTCGGCGCCGCCGGCCATGAGCCGGTCCACCTCGGCTGCCAGGAGGACTACCCGGATACGGCGCTCGACGCCGGCCGCGCGATCGCCGCCGGTGAGGCTGAGCGCGCGATCCTCGTCTGCGGCTCGGGCGCCGGAGTTTCCGTCGCCGCGAACAAGCTTCGGGGTATCCGCGCAAGCGTGTGCCACGACCACTACACGGCGGCGCAGTCCGTCGTGCACGACGACTGCAACGTCCTGTGCCTCGGCGCCCGCGTGATCGGGCCGGCCATCGCCGCAGAGCTGACCGCTGCCTTCTGCGCAGCGCAGTTCAGCGGCGAGGAGCGCCACGTCCGGCGGCTGGGAAAGATCTTGAAGATGGAGCGTGACGGAATGGAGGCATCCCCGTGAGCCAAGCGGTGAACGTCAACCCGCGCCTCGCGGCGCTGACGGCGGCGGGCACGAGCCCGTGGCTGGACCAGATCCGGCGCTCGCTGACCCAGGGCGGCGAGCTGCGGCGGATGATCGAGGAGGACAGCCTGCGCGGCGAGACCTCCAACCCGGCGATCTTCGAGAAGGCGATCCTCGGGTCGCCCGACTACGACGAGCAGATCGAGGAGCTCGCCCGCGGCGGCGCGCTCGCCCGCGCGATCTACCAGGACATCGCGATCCAGGACGTGCGCTCAGCGGCCGACGTCCTGCGTCCGGTGTACGACCGCCCCGGCGGACTCGACGGCTACGCGAGTCTCGAGGGTGCCCCGGACCTCGCGCACGACGCCGACGCCACGTTCGCCTCCGCCTCGGACCTGTGGCGCCGGCTCGACCGGCCCAACGTGATGATCAAGATCCCCGGGACGACCGAGTGCCTGCCGGCGATCGAGCAGGCGATCTACGAGGGCATCAACATCAACGTGACGCTGCTGTTCTCGGTGGAGGCCTACGCGACGGTCGCCGAGGCGTACATCAAGGGCCTAGAGCGCCGTCATGCCGAGGGTCAGGACCTCGACGTGCGCTCGGTGGCCTCCTTCTTCGTCTCCCGAGTGGACTCCGAGGTCGACAAGCGCCTGGAGGAGCTGGGGCGCGAGGACCTCCAGGGGGAGGCCGCCGTCGCCAACGCCCGCGCTGCCTACCGGCGCTTCGAGGAGATCTTCCAGGGGGAGCGGTTCGCCGCGCTGCGCGCCGCCGGCGCGCACGTCCAGCGCCCACTGTGGGCCTCGACCGGCGTGAAGAACCCGGCCTACAAGGAGACGAAGTACGTCGAGGAGCTCGTCGGACCAGACACCGTCAACACGATGCCGATGCAGACGCTGCTGGCATGCGGCGAGCGGCTGGAGGTGTCGGGCGAGACGGTGCGCGAGGACCCGGCGCCCGTGCTGGAGGCCCTCGCCGATGCGGGGATCGACATGGACGACGTGACCGACAAGCTCCTGCGCGAGGGGGTCGACGCCTTCGTCACGCCAATGGAGAAGCTGCTGGCCGGCATCGAGGCCAAGCGCGAGGCGATCTTCACGGGGCGTCCGGAGACGATCGACTCGTCGCTGCCCGACGAGCTCGAGCCGCTGGTCCGCGAGCTCGTGCAGCGCGCCGAGCGCGAGCGCGTCGCGCGGCGCATCTGGGCCAAGGACGACACGCTCTGGGGCCCGGCCGGCCAAGCCGAGGTCGCCGACCGGCTCGGCTGGCTGACGGCGCACGAAACCTACGAGGATCAGATCGACGACCTCGAGGCCTTTGCCGTCGCGGTCGCCGAAGACGGCTATACGGACGTCGTCCTGCTCGGCATGGGCGGCTCCTCGCTGGCCCCGGAGGTTCTGCGGCGCTCGTACGGTTCGCCGCAGCACGACCGCCTGCGCCTGCACGTGCTCGACTCCACCGACCCGGCCGCGGTCTCGCAGCAGGCGCGGGCGGTCGATCTCGAGCACACGCTGTTTCTCGTCTCGACGAAGTCCGGCGGCACGATCGAGACGCTCTCGCTGTTCGAGTACTTCTGGAGCCTATGCCCGCATGGCGAGCAGTTCGTCGCGATCACCGACCCCGGCTCTTCGCTGCAGGCCCTGGCCGCCGAGCGCGGCTTCCGGCGCACGTTCTGCAACGACCCCGACGTGGGCGGGCGCTACAGCGCGCTGACGCTCTTCGGGCTCGTCCCGGCGACGCTGATGGGCGTCGACCTCGAGACGCTGCTCGAGGGCGCGGGCGTGGCGGCGGAGGCGTGCTCGGTCGGCGCGACCGCCGATGGCAACAGCGGCCTGTGGCTGGGGGCGTCGCTCGCTGCCCTGTCACTGCAGGGCCGGGACAAGCTGACGTTCGTCGTCGACGCGAAGATCGGCTCCTTCGGCCTATGGGTCGAGCAGCTCGTCGCCGAATCGCTGGGCAAGCAGGGCAAGGGGATCGTGCCCGTGACCGACGAGCCGCTCGGGGCGCCGGATGTCTACGGCGAGGACCGGGTGTTCGCCTACCTGCGCGACAACGAGGATCCCGACGAGGCGATGGACGAGACCGTGCGCGCGCTCGCCGAGGCGGGCCAGCCGACCGTCACGCTGTCGGCCGGCGGCGCCGCCGATCTCGGGCGGATCTTCTTCTTCGCCGAGTTCGCGACGGCGGTCGCCGGTTGGGCGCTGGAGATCAACCCGTTCGACCAGCCCGACGTGCAGGTCGCCAAGGACACGACCGGCGAGCTTCTCGCCGCGATCGAGGCCGGCGGATCGCTCGACGAACCGGCGGACGCCGACGATGAGGCGCTGCGCGCGCTGCTGTGTGGCGGCCCGTCCGGCAGCTATGTGGCGATCCTCGCCTTCATGGCGCCGGACGAGGCGATCGACGCGGCCGTCGGCGAGCTCCGTGCGGCGATCCGCGAGGCGACGAAGGCGACGACGACGTTCGGCTACGGCCCGCGCTACCTGCACTCGACCGGGCAGCTGCACAAGGGCGGTGCACCGACCGGGCGCTTCCTCGTGCTCGTCCACGACGGTGCGCAGGACGTCGAGATCCCCGGCCGACCGTTCGGCTTGCGCGTGCTGAAGAACGCGCAGGCCCTCGGCGACCTCGAGACGCTGCGCTCGCGCGGCCGGCGCGCAGAGAAGGTGCGATTGGGCGGCGCCGACGCGGCGGCCGCGGTGCGCGAGCTGACGGCGCGCGTGCGGAGGCTCGTCAGCGGCGGCTGAACGCGGCGGTTGCTCGCCCCGCCGGGCCGCGGCATCGTCCGGCTATCGATCTGGGTCCAGCTTGTCGGCGCGTCGCGCACGCTTCTCTGCCTCCTCGTCCTGCTCGCGCGCGTGCTCGGCGTGCTCCTGCGCCTCGCGCTCGTGCTCGGCGCTGCGCTCGTGACCGCCCTCCCGCTCGGCGTGCGCGCGCTGCACACGCTCCTCGGCTTCGCGCTCGAGTTCGGCGGCTCGCTGATCGGCGTCAACGCGCTCACGGCGCGCGCGGGCTGCTTCGTCGCTTGCGGCGGCGTGCTCGATCTTCGCTTGCTCCGAGCGCGCCTCCGCGTCCTCGCGCAGCTCTGATGCCTTGCCGCGCCGGACCTCCCTTGCCTTCTCACGGCCCTTCGTGGCGCCGAGCACGACGAGCGCCACGACGACGAGGGCGACGATGACCAGCACGATGATCAGCCAAGTGTCCAAGGTGGCCCCTCCTCTCGAATTTCGGTATCGGCGGTCGCCTACCCGACGACGCCTTTTCGCGATGCGTCCGATTGTCGGCGGCGCTCAGAGGCGCCCACCGGCGCGTCGGCGGGCGCGCTCGCCCGTCAAGCCTCGCTCTCGGCCTGCTCGTCGAGCTTGTCCTTGAGGTAGGCGGCCTTGTCGGCACGCCGCACGGCGGCGAGCTGCTCGGTGTCGCTGGGCGCCTGTTCGGCGCGCTCGCGTTCGGCCTGCTCGCGGGCCGACTGCACGGCGCGCAGCTGCTCGGTCGTGGGCTCGTCCGCGGACGGGGTCACAAGGCGAGGCTACCCGGCGATTCGTCTTGGCGTGCACGGGGGTAGACACCGGACCGACGTCCGGCCGCAACATCGCCGGCCTGCGCCTGCTGCTCGAAGGACCCACAGCCCATTGAACGCCCACCACGCGCGGAGACAACTGTGACTCAGATCGGCTTCGTCGGCCTCGGCCGGATGGGCGGCAACATGGTCGCCCGCATCAAGCGCGACTCGAATCACGAGGTCGTCGCCTACGACCGCGACGCCGACACGGTGCAGCGGATCGCCGCCGCCACCGGTGCGCGCGCCGCCGACTCGCTCGAGGATCTCGTCGGACAGCTCGACGCCCCGCGGATGGTGTGGATCATGGTGCCGGCGGGAGCACCGACGCAGGGCACGGTCGACGAGCTCGCCGATCTGCTCGAGCCCGGCGACATGATCATCGATGGCGGCAACTCGAAGTGGACCGACGACCGTGAGCGCGCCTCGGCGCTGAGCGAGCGCGACATCGACTACGCCGACGTCGGCGTGAGCGGCGGCGTGTGGGGCCTGCAGGTCGGCTACTGCATGATGGTCGGGGGCCCGGAGGCGGCGGTCCGGCGACTCGCTCCGATCCTCGACGTCCTCGCACCCGAGACGACCGCGGCCAGCCGCGGCACGCTCGGGGACCACGGCTGGGGCCATTTCGGACCGAGCGGCGCCGGGCACTACGTGAAGATGGTCCACAACGGCGTCGAATACGGGCTGATGCAGGCCTACGCCGAGGGCTTCGACCTCTTCGACAAGTGCGACTTCGAGCTCGACAACGCGAAGATCGCGCACCTCTGGAATCAGGGCTCCGTCGTGCGCTCGTGGCTGTGCGAGCTCGCGGCGCTGGCCTTCGAGCAGGAGGGCAACACGCTCGCCGGGCTGAGCGGCTACACCGCCGATTCGGGCGAGGGGCGCTGGACGATCGAGGACGCGATGGACAAGGACGTCCCCACGCCCGTCATCACCGCGTCGCTGCACGCCCGCTTCTACTCACGGGGCAACGGCGACTTCACGCACCGCATGCTGGCGGCGCTGCGCGCGCAATTCGGCGGGCACGCGACGAAGAAGAGCGCGGACGGGTGAGGTTGTCGGCCGTCGGAGGCACAGCGCGGTGGTCCAGGAGGCGCGGGCGCGATCTCGCCGATCCGCGCGCGCGACGGCCGGTCGGATCCCATGACTTCTTCGGACCCGCGGCCAGCGCGCTGCGCGATTGCCGGTGGCACCCGCCACAACGCCGCGGCCACCTTCCGGCAGCGCCGCCGTTCTCGAGCGCAAGCGCCACCACCGGCCTCGAGAGACGAC
>JAHWJM010000199.1 GCA_019348435.1 Actinomycetota bacterium | reverse complement strand
CACGGACGCGACGAGCGTCACGGCGACGATGAACGCGAGGCCGACGATGACGGACGGCGCCGGCGTGAGCACACGGATGACGCACGCGCCCGCGATCAGCGCGCCGGCCAGCACGAGCACCGAGGCACGGCCCGCGCCGTGGCTTCCGAGCAGGCGCGCCAGACCGGCCGGGGGCAGTCGGTCGTCGACGAACGTCCCGCGTCCGTGCGGTGAGACCTCCATCCGGCTGGTATCGGCCGCCGTGGCCCGGAGGGTTAGGACCAGCGGCGATTGGCCGTGCGCCAGGCCACGCGCTCGCCGGGCTGGTGCCCGGTCGCCTCCAGCAGCGCGGCGTCGGCCCAGGGCGAGCGCGACGGTGCCGGCGCCGGCGCCGGCGTGGAAGCCGTGTCGCGCATGAACTGCGTCAGGGCGGCGACGACCGCCGCCGCCTCCTCGGGCGAGGCGGCGGGAGTGACGATCTCGAGCTTCGGCCGGCGATCGACGATCAGCGGATCATGCCGGCACCGACCGTGTCGTTGCTCGACTCGTCGATGAGGATGAACGAGCCCGTCGCGCGGTTGCGCGCGTACGGGTCGAACGCCATCGGCGTGGAGGTGCGCAGGCGCACGCGGCCGATGTCGTTGAGGGCGAGCTCGGTCGCGCGGTCGTCCGGCGCGAGCGTGTGGACGTCGACGCGGTCGACGACCTCGTCGACGATCGCGCGCGCGCCATGGGTGGCGTGCTTGATCGCGTAGCGTGCGCCGGCGCGCAGGGGCGCTTCGGCCATCCAGCAGATCGTCGCGTCGAGCTCACGGGAGAGCTCTGGCGCGCTCGCGGCGTGGCAGATGATGTCGCCGCGCGAGACGTCGAGCTCGTCGGCGAGCAGGAGCGTCACCGACATCCCGGCGACGGCCTCCTCCAGCGACCCGTCGTAGGTATCGATCCGCGCGATCGTCGTCGTCTGCCGCGAGGGCAGCACGAGCACCTCGTCGCCGGCGCGCAGGACGCCGCCGGCGAGCTGACCGGCGTACCCGCGGTAGTCGGTCTCGTGGTCGCGGATGACCCACTGCACGGGGAGGCGCGCGTCGTCGAGGTTGCGCGCGTCGGCGACGTGGACGGTCTCGAGGTGCTCGAGCAGCGGCGTGCCGCCGTACCACGGCATGTGCGCTGAAGCGTCGACGACGTTGTCGCCGAGCTTGGCGCTGATCGGGACGTAGACGATGTCGCGTACGCCGCCGAGCCCGCGCGCGAAGTCCGAGAACTCGCGCACGATCGTGTCGAAGACCTCCTCGTCGTAGTCGACGAGGTCCATCTTGTTGATCGCGACGACGAGGTGCGGGATGCCCAGCAGCGAGGAGATGTAGGCGTGGCGCTTGGACTGCTCGAGCAGGCCCTTGCGTGCGTCGACGAGGATCACGGCAAGGTCGGCGGTCGAGGCCCCGGTGACCATGTTGCGCGTGTACTGCACGTGGCCCGGCGTGTCGGCGATGATGAACGTGCGCTTCGTCGTGGCGAAGTAGCGGTAGGCGACGTCGATCGTGATGCCCTGCTCGCGTTCGGCGCGCAGGCCGTCCACGAGCAGCGACAGGTCGACCATGCCCGCGCCGCGTCGCCGCGACGCCTCCTCGACGTGCTCGAGCTGATCGGTCAGGACCTGCTTCGAGTCAAACAGCAGGCGGCCGATGAGCGTCGACTTGCCGTCGTCGACGGAGCCGGCGGTCGCCAGGCGCAGCAGATCGGCTGATGCCAGAGCAGCCATCAGAAGTAGCCCGCCACCTTGCGGTCCTCCATGGCGGCCTCGGTGGCGCGGTCGTCGGCGCGTGTCTCGCCGCGCTCGGTGATCCGCGTCGCGGCGATCTCATTCACGACGCTGTCGAGGTCGGCGGCGCTCGAGCGAACCGCGCCCGTGCAGCTCATGTCGCCGACCGTCCGGTAGCGCACCGAGGCCTCGAACGGCTGCTCGCCGTCGACCAGCTGCGTGTGCTCGGACATGGCGTAGAGCATGCCGTCGCGCTCGAAGACCTCGCGCTCGTGCGCGAAGTAGATCGACGGCACCTCGAGCTGCTCGAGCGCGAGGTACTCCCAGACGTCGAGCTCGGTCCAGTTGGAGATCGGAAAGACACGCACGCTCTCGCCGCGACGGATGCGCCCGTTGTAGAGGTTCCACAGCTCCGGGCGCTGGTTCTTCGGATCCCACCCGCCGAAGTCGTCGCGGAAGGAGAAGATGCGCTCCTTCGCGCGAGCGCGCTCCTCGTCGCGGCGCGCGCCGCCGAACGCGGCGTCGAAGGAGTGCTCCTCGATCGCATCGAGCAGCGTCGTCGTCTGCAACCGGTTGCGCGATGCCCGCGGCCCGGTCTCCTCGGTCACGCGGCCGGCGTCGATCGACTCCTGCACCGAGGCGACGATCAGTCGCTCGCCGAGCTCCGCGACGCGGCGGTCGCGAAACTCGATCACCTCGGGGAAGTTGTGGCCCGTGTCGACGTGCATGAGCGGGAACGGGAAGCGACCCGGGCGAAACGCCTTCTCCGCCAGGCGCAGCAGCACGATCGAGTCCTTGCCGCCGCTGAAGAGCAAGACCGGCTTGGCGAGCTCGGCCGCGACCTCGCGCATGACATGGATCGCCTCGGACTCGAGCTCCTGCAGGTGCGTAAGGCGTGACGTCATGCCGGCACCGCCTTCGCGTCGGGCGGGGCGACGGCGGGACGGCTGCGCTGCACGAAGTAGGCGCCGAGGCCGACGGCGAGCGGCACGCCGACGAGCACCACCGCCGGCATCCCGATGCCGGCCTTGTTCAGCACGCCGAGCGCCGAGGCCAGCAGGACGCAGCCCAGGGCGGGCCGCAGGAACGTCGCCGGAACACGGCCGATGAGGTGCGTGCCAAGCCAGACGCCGGGCAGCGATCCGATCAGGATCATGCCCATCAGCAGGAAGTTGACGTTGCCGCTGGCGATGTGCGCGACGCCCGCAGCCCACAGCAGGATCGCCGCGTGAAAGACGTCGGTGCCGACGACGCGGTGCGGCGTGAGCTGAAAGACGAGGATCAGGGCGAGGCCGATGAGCGCGCCGCTGCCGACGGACGTGACGCCGAGGATCAGCCCGAGCACCGCGCCGATGACGACCGCGAGCACCTTGGCGCGCGTCGTGCGCTCGACGCTGTGGCGCTCGCGCGCGACGAGCTTGGGCATGAACAGCGCGCGCCCGAGGATCGTGACGGCGACGATGATCAGCGCCACCGCGATCGACACGAGCAGGGCGGGCTCGAAGCTCTTGCCGTAGGACGTGTGCAGGCGGTGCAGCAGCCAGACGCCGACGAGCGCGCCCGGCACGCTTCCCACCGCCAGCCAGACCGACACGCCGAGATCGACCGTGCCCTTGCGCCAGTGCCGCCACCCGCCGACGGTCTTCGTGACGGCGCCGTAGGCGAGGTCGGTTCCGATGGCGACGACCGGCGGAACGCCGGCGAACAGCACCAGCAGCGGCGTCATGAGCGAGCCGCCACCGATGCCGGTGAGCCCGATCAGGATGCCCACCCCGAGGCCGAAGACGATGACGAGCGGATCCATCTGACTAGACGTGCAGCCCGCACTCGGACTTCGCCGTGCCCGCCCAGCGGCCGTCGCGACCGCCGCCCGGCTGCGTGCACGGCGCGCAGCCGATCGAAGCGTAGCCGTCGTCATGCAGCGGGTGGTAGGGCAGCGCGCGCTCGTGGATGCGGTCCCAGAGGTCGCGCTCGGTCCACAGCGCGAGCGGGTTGTACTTGGCGATCCCCCCGCGCCGGGCATCCACCTCGACGAGCTCGATCTCCGCGCGCGTGGGACCCTGCTCGCGGCGCAGGCCGGTGATCCAGGCATCGGCGCCGGCCAGCGCGCGCTCGAGGGCGGCGATCTTCTGCGTGCCGCAGCAGTGCTCGGGCCCGCTCCACGGCGGCGTACCGCGCGCCTCCTGCACCTCGATCGTCACGTCGAAGCGCTCCTCGAACGCGCGCCACGTCGCCACCGTCTGCTCGAACAGCACGCCCGTGTCGATCGTCACGACGCGCGCGTGCGGCGCCACCGCCAGCAGCTCGTCGAGGATCACGGACTCCTCCTTCTGGAAGGAGCACAGGAACACGAGCCGGTCGTGGGCGGCGGCCAGGCGCAGGGTCTCGCTGAGGGACCCCGAGATGTCTGCGCTCAGACCGCGCACTCGCCCTCGCCGCGGACGACCTTGAAGGGAACGTCGCGGTTCCAGTCGATGAACGTCGTCATCGTCTCGACGCCGAACTCGACCGGCATGGCGAGATCGCGGACCTTGTCCTCGAAGGCCTTGGTACCGACGCGGGCGGTGAAGGCGTTGAAGGGCTCGTCGGGCTGGCGCTCGGCCTCGTACCAGCGCAGCCAGCGCTCGACGGCGTCGGGTACGCGCTTGGCCGCCAGGCGCACCTTCAGGCGCTGGCCGTAGACGATCTCGCCGCCCTCGAAGTTGCCGGCGACGTGTGCGACGTATGCGGGGATCGTGTGCTCGCCGACCTTGATCGACGCGCCGTAGAAGCCGATGTTCGCGATGTGATGCTGGCTGCAGCCGTTGGGGCAGCCGCTCATCTTGATGTGCAGCGCCCGGGTCAGCGGATCGGTGATCTGCATCTCCTCGAGGCGCTGCTGCAGCGCGGCGTTGAGGCCCATCGACGAGGTGA
This sequence comes from Actinomycetota bacterium, assembly GCA_019348435.1. Taxonomy (GTDB): domain Bacteria; phylum Actinomycetota; class Thermoleophilia; order Solirubrobacterales; family Solirubrobacteraceae; genus CADCVQ01. The sequence goes on along the minus strand of JAHWJM010000199.1, from coordinate 825 downwards.
TGCCCAGCTTGCAGGAGTCCGTGCCCGGGCAGGAGACGACGTCGGTGATGGTGTCGGGTCCGGTGTCTGCGAGCCCGAGCTCGTCCAGCGCGCGCCAGACCTCGTAGACGGTCTCGTCGCGCACCCACCGCAGCAGGAAGTTCTGGTGCACCGTCGTGCGCATGAAGCCGCCGCTGTAGCGGCGCATGATCTCGCCGATCCCGCGCAGCTGCGCGGGCGTCAGGTCGCCGCGCGTGACCTTGACGTGGACCGTCGAGAAGCCGTGCTGGCGCTGCGTCTGCACGTTGTCGGCGCAGAAGCGCGCGAAGGCCGCTGCGTCGCCGTTGGGCGACGCGTAGCTCTGCGGCGGCGCCGGTGCAAGCGCCTCCTCGTCGACGTCGAAGCGCAGCCCGGCGACGTCGAAGTCGCGCTCGGCGACCCAATCGCCGGCCAGCTCCTCGTCGACCATCTCGCGGAAGGCGTCCATCCCGACCTTGTCGACGAGCACCTTGATGCGCGCCCTCGCGCGGTTGACGCGCAGGAAGTCCTGGCGATCGAAGATGCGAAAGCACGCTTCGGCGACCTTGAGGTACTCGCCGTCGTCGAGCCCGACGAACTCGTAGAGGGTCGGGGCGATGCGCGGCATGATCGACGTGCCGCCGCCGACGCGCACCTCGACGCCGCGCACGCCGTCGCGCTCGCGGGCGAGGAAGGCGATGTCGTGGATGCCCGTCAGCGAACGGTCCGCGGTGGGCGCGCCGTCGAACGCCGTCTTGATCTTGCGCGGCATCATCTGGGTCGTCGGGTGGCGCACGAAGTAGCGCACGTAGGCGCCGGCGTAGGGGG
>JAHWJM010000198.1 GCA_019348435.1 Actinomycetota bacterium | reverse complement strand
GGGGAAAGGCCGGGATTATAGTGCGCCGCGGCGGGTTCACAACAGCGGTCGCCGCGCAGACCATGCCACCCCGGAGGCACCATTAGTCGGCGGCGGGGCTGGTCGCGGGAGTTGTGGCCGGCGCGGCGGGGGCGGTGATCCGGAACGAGCCGAAGAACCGCTCGTCGGCCGGGTCGGGCAGGTGGCGGGCCTCGCGCAGCAGGCGGTACAGGCGCACGTCGACCTTCGCGATCGCCCGCGCGAGCGGCCCGGCGCGCAGCCGGGCGCGCAGCGAACGGCGTGCCTCGGGGTCGGCGGCGGGCGGCAGGGGGGCGCAGAGCACCGGATGACCTTAGCCACGCGCGTGTCACCGGCTGCGTGGCGACGCGCGCGGTGCGGCATTCGCACTCGGCGCGTCACGACTGGTCGTGGCGGACGATCGTGACGCACAAGGTGCGACATGCGCACTGGGCGCGTCATGATCCGGGTACGACGAGCGTCCGCGATACCGGCCGCGACGCGTCGCCGCGGCGCGCATCGGGCACACTCCCGGCGTGCGGCTGGCCCTGATCGCGAACCCTCGTTCGGGCACAGCTCCCGATCCGGCCGAGCTCGAGGCGCTGCTCGCCGCCGGCGGCGCCGCCGTCTCCTATGTCCCGATCGAGCTGATCGCCGACAAGGACGGCGGCGACCTCGAGGACGGCGCGCTCGGCGCGCTGACGGCCGCAGGCGCTCCCGACCGGATCGTCGTCGCCGGCGGCGACGGCTCCGTCGGGCCCGCGGCCCTCAGCGCCGCGCACCTGGGCGTCCCGCTCGCGGTCGTCGCCGTCGGCACGGCCAACGACTTCGCCCGGGCGAAGGATCTGCCGCTTGATCTCGCCGACGCCTGCGCCCTTGCACGCGACGCCGCCGCACCCAGCGATCGTGCGGAGCTCGGCATGGCCGGCGCGCGGCCGTTCGTCAACGCCGCGGCGGCCGGCCTCTCGGTCGCCGCCGCCCATGCCGCCAAGCCGCACAAGTCGCGCCTGGGCCCGCTCGCCTACGCGATCGGCGCCGTGCGCGCCGCCATCAGCGCCAAGCCGCTGCGCTGCACGATCACCTGCGACGGCGAGCGGCGCGCGAGCGGGCGCGCGTGGCAGGTCGTGGTCGCCGTCACCGGCGCCTTCGGCGGCGGCAGCGAGATCGGCGGCACGCGCGACAACGACGGGCTGCTCGACGTGGCCTTCGTGCCGGCGGGCTCGCGGGCCGGCCTCGTGCGGCGCGCGTTCGGCATGCGCGCGGGGCGGCTGACGGCACAGTCCGACGTCGCGCACGAGCGGGCCTCCACGATCGAGCTCGAGATCGAGGGCAACCGGAGCTTCAACGTCGACGGCGAGACGTGCCGCTGCGAGCCGGCCCGCTTCACGCTGCGCGACGGCGGATTCGAGCTGGTGAGGCGCTCATGAACAAGCGCTGGCCGACGGCGATCGCGCTCGCGCTCATCGCCCGGTACGCGAGCGACTCGCTGCGCCACCGCCGCGAGCAGGGCCAGGGGTACGAGCTGCGCGGGGAGGCGCTCGAGGTGGACAGCGACGAGTTCCTGCGCGCCACCGAGGCGCTCACGATGGCGCCCATCGCCCACGGCAACGACGTCGACCTGCTCATCAACGGCGACGAGATCTTCCCGGCGATGCTCGAGACGATGGCGAACGCGAAACGATCGCTGAACTTCCTCTCCTACCTGTACTGGAGTGGCGACATCGCGCGCGAGATCGGCGCCGCGCTGTGCAGGAGCGCGCAATCCGGCGTCGAGGTCAACGTCCTGCTCGACGCCGTCGGCAGCGCGAAGATGGACCGCCAGCTCGTCCGCGACATGGACGAGGCGGGCGTGACGTTCGCCTACTTTCGCCCGCCCAAGCCGTACGCGATCCGGCGGGTGAACAACCGCACGCACCGCAAGCTGCTGATCGCCGACGGCGAGGTCGGCATGACCGGCGGCGTCGGCATCGCCGATCAGTGGACGGGCAACGCGCAGGACCCCGACCACTGGCGCGACACCCACGTGCGCGTCCGCGGGCCGATCGTGCGCGGCCTGCAGGGCGCCTTCGCCGAGAACTGGCTCGAGACCACGGGCGACGTCCTGGTCGGGCCCGCCTACCTGCCCCAGCTCGAGCCGGTCATCGAAAACGGGGCGATGCAGGTCGTGCGCTCGACCGCCGAGGTCGGCGACACCAACATCGAGGCGCTGTACTTCCTGGCGATCGCCTGCGCACGAGAGACACTGCACCTGACGTCGGCCTACTTCGTGCCCCGGCCGGCGTTCATCGAGGCGCTGTCCGACGCGGCGCAGCGCGGCGTCGACGTCCGCGTGCTCGTCCCGGGGGCGCATACCGACAAGGACTTCGTCCGCAAGGCGGGGCACTCGGTCTACGAGGAGCTGCTCGAGGGCGGCGTCCGGATCTACGAGTTCTGCCCGACGATGATCCACGCCAAGACGCTGACGATCGACGGCGCCTGGTCCTCGGTCGGCTCGGTGAACTTCGACAACCGGTCCTTTCAGCTCCAGGACGAGGTCACGCTGTGCATCAGCTCGGTCGAGTTCGCGCGCAAGCTCGACGAGCAGTTCGAGCGCGACCTCGAGCGCTCCGCGGAGATCGAGCTGCACCGCTGGAACGGGCGCCCGCTGCTTGCCCGCGCGAGCGAGGGGATCGTCCGCCTCGCCCGGCGCGAGCTGTAGAGCACCGGCCGGCGCTACGCCCGGCCGTGCTCCTCGGCCTGGCGGCGGTGCTCGGCGGCGTCGGCGCGCTCGGAGTGGTGCTCGTCGAGGAACGCGATGATCTCCTCGGCATCGCCGGCGATCGCCGTGCCGTCCTCGAGCAGCAGCGCCGGGATCTCGTCGGTCCCGGTCTTGCGGCGCATCTCCTCGCGGTCGACGGGCGCGGCCGGTACCGGAACCGCGACGAAGGTCAGGCCGAGCTCCGTGCAGCGCTGGCGCACCCGGCTCGAGTACGGGCACCACTCCGCCTGGTAGAGCGTGAACACCGCAGCGTTCAGGCCGCGCCGAAGCCGACCTTGTGCTCGTCGCGCGCCGTGCGCACGTAGACGACCTCGCCGAGGTTCAGCCGGATCGTGCCGTCGTCGACGGTGAGGTCGTGCCACTCGCCGCCCGCGACCGCCTGCAGCAGCACGTCGAGCGCGTCGTCCTCGACGCGGACTGCGAGCACCTGCGCTGCGCCGGCGAAGCCGATCGTCACCCGCTGAAGCGCCATCAGTGCGCCTCCGCCGGCTGGACGATCTCGGTCAGCAGCCCGCCTGCGGTCGACGGGTGCAGGAAGGCGACGCGCGAGTCGCGGATGCCGGTGCGCGGCGTCTCGTCGATGAGCCGCAGTCCCGCCTGCTTGAGCGCTGCGAGCGTGGCTTCGATGTCGTCGACCTGGTAGGCGACGTGGTGCATGCCGGGACCCTTCTTTGCGAGGAACTTGCCGACGGGAGTGTCGGGGCTCGTCGCCGCGAGCAACTCGATGTGGTTCTCGCCGACGTCGAGCAGGACCGCCTCTACGCCCTGCTCGGCGACGGTTTCACGGTGCACGAGCTTCATGCCGTAGTCGCGCTCGTAGAGCTCGAGCGCCGCGTCGAGGTCCTCGACGGCGACGCCGATGTGATCTACGCGGTTGAACATGGGCGCATCCTAATGGCGCGGCCTCACCATCGGGTCTGCGCGCGTCATCAGTCTGCCGGCCGCCGGACAGCGCGAGGGCGAAAGTCGTGCTGCTCCCGGCGCGAGCGGGAACGAGCAGCACATGACCACGAACGGCCCGCGCGCGGACAGGCGCAGGCGCCCGCGGCTGCGGGTGGCGATCCTCGCGGCGCTCGTCGCGAGCGGCGTGCTGCTGCTGGGCGTCGGGGCCGCACAGCCTCAGCAGCGCGCGGCGGTCTCGATCGAGTTGACCGGCACGATCGACCCGGCGACCGCCGGCTGGGTGCGCGAGGCGCTCGACGACGCCGCCGCGCAGGACCGGCCGCTCGCGATCCTGCGCATGGATACGCCCGGCGGCCTCGACAGCTCCATGCGCGCGATCGTGCGGGCGATCCTCGACGCGCCGCTGCCGGTCGTCGTGCACGTCGCGCCCGACGGCGCCCGCGCCGCCTCCGCCGGGCTGTTCGTCACGATGGCGGCCGACGTGGCCGCGATGGCGCCGCAGACGAACATCGGCTCGGCGACGCCGATCAGCCTGAGCGGCGGCGAGCCCGACGAGGTGCTGGGGCGCAAGATCCGCAACGACGCCGCCGCGTACGTCCGCGCACTCGCCGAGGCGCACGAACGCAACGCCGACCTGGCCGAGGAGATGGTGCGCGAGGCCGTGAACGTCCCCGCCCGGACGGCGCTGCGACGCAACCTGATCGAGATCGTCGCGGGCACGGAGCGCGCGCTGCTCGCGGAGCTCGACGGGCTGGAGGTGCCGGGGCCCAAGCGCCAGACGCTCGATACCGGCGGCCTGCAGGTGGAGCGACGCGACATGCCCCTGCACTACGAGATCCGGCAGGTCCTCGTCAACCCCACCGTCGCCTACCTGCTGCTCATGGGCGGGCTGCTCGGGCTCGCCCTCGAGCTCTTGAGCCCCGGCCTCGGCCCCGGCGTGGTCGGCGCCGTCGCGTTCGTGCTCGGCCTCTACGGCTCGGCGCAGCTGCCGGTGACGGCCGCCGGACTGCTTTTGCTCGTGCTGGCGATCGGCCTGCTTGCCGCCGAGACGCAGGTGCCCAGCTTCGGCGTGCTCGGGATCGCCGGGATCGCGGCGCTCGTCGCAGGCGGGCTGCTGCTCTACGACACGGACTCCGAGGTCTTCCGGGTGTCCGTGCCGATCGCGGCGGCGACCGGCGTCGCGTTGGGCAGCTTCACGCTCTTCGCCGCGTCGAAGGCGCTCGCGCTTCGGCGGACGCCGGCGCACGGAGGAGCCGAGGATCTCATCGGCAAGCACGGCACCGTCCGCGCGGCGCTCGATCCCGCCGGCCAGATCTACGTCGACGGCGCCCTCTGGCGCGCACGTCTCAGCGACCCCGACGAACGCGTCCCGGAGGGCGAGGGCGTGCGCGTGCTGGCCGTCGACGGCCTGACCCTCACCGTTGCCCCTGACCCGAAGGAGTCCCCATGAGCCCGCTCTACGTCGTGATCGGCGTCGCGTTCGTCGCGACGATCCTGCTCGCGGCGGCAATCCGCATCCTGCGCGAGTACGAGCGCGGGGTCGTGTTCCGCCTCGGTCGCCTGCTGGGCGAGAAGGGCCCCGGCCTGATCCTGCTCATCCCCGTCATCGACAAGATGGTCCGCGTCGACCTGCGCACGATCACCTTGAACATCCCGCCCCAGGAGGTCATCACGCGCGACAACGTCCCCGCACGCGTCAACGCGGTCGCCTACTTCAAGATCATCAACGCCGTCGACAGCGTCGTGAACGTCGAGGACTACCTGCAGGCGACGTCGCAGATCTCCCAGACCACGCTGCGCTCGGTGCTCGGCAAGGCCGATCTGGACACCCT
>JAHWJM010000197.1 GCA_019348435.1 Actinomycetota bacterium | reverse complement strand
GAGCCGGCCGCCACGGCGACGGAGAAGGCGGTCATCGCTCCGGACGGCCTGACGGCGACCGTTCCGGCCTCGGCGCCACCGGAGGTACGCGAAGCGATCATCTCGGCCAACCGGATCGTCGGCAAGCCCTACCGCTACGGCGGCGGCCACGCAGAGGTCGAGGACAGCGGCTACGACTGCTCGGGCACCGTCTCCTACGCGCTCATCGGGGCAGGCCTGCTGCCCGCGCCGGTGGACTCGTCCGGCCTGAAGAGCTTCGGCGCGGCGGGCGCCGGATCGTGGATCACCGTCTACGCCAACGCCGGCCACACGTACGCGGTGATCGCCGGGCTGCGCCTGGACACCTCGGGCACCGGTGGCGCCGGGCCGCGCTGGCAGACGTCCACACGGTCGACGAACGGGTACGTCGCGCGCCACCCGAAGGGCCTGTAGGCCGCCGGCGCGCAACGCCCGTGCCGCAGCGGCGAACCGTGCGTTGATCGCCGCCGCGCGGGGGGAGGATCCTGCGTCAGATGCGCCGGCTGTTTGCGCCCGTCCGTCCCGATGCGCTCGCACGCGCGCTGCTTGCGCTCGCCGCCCTCTGCGTGCTCGTGGCCGGCTTTCAGCACGCACGCCTGTTTCATCGCGGCTACGCCGAGGTGGAGATCATCGGGCTGCTCTTTGTCATGAACGCGATCGGCTCCACACTCGTCGTGCTGACGCTGATCTTCGAGCGCGCCTGGCTGTTCGTCCTCGGCACGCTGTCGATCTGCGTGCCCTCGCTCGTGTCGATCGCGCTCTCGCACTCGTCGGGCTTCCTCGGCTTCCGCGAGGGCGGCTATGACGGCGATGCGCTCGTCGTCGTGGTCGCGGAGGTGGCTGCGGTGCTGCTCGCGCTCGCCGGCGCCGCGAAGGCGTCGAGCACGCTGCGGGAGGCCCCATGAAGCGCAGCGCGCTCGCGGGGCTCACGGTGCTCTTCATGGGCTGCGCGATCGCCGGCATCGGGATCGGCGAGGCACCGGCCGAGCGGCAGGCTGCGCCTGCCGCTGACGCCGTCGCGGCGGCGAAGCTGCGCATCGCCGCCGGCGGCGCCGCCACCGCCCGCGGCCGCGCGCTGTTCGAGGACGAAGGCTGCGACAACTGCCACTCGATCGCGGCGATCGGCGCCGACGGCAAGCTCGGGCCGCGCCTGGACACGATCGACGACGACGCCGAGGACATCGCCGAGTCGATCGTCGCGCCGCGGGAGGACATCGTCGACGGCTTCCCGGAGAAGCTCATGCCAAGCGACTATGGGCAGCGGCTGAGCGATCGCCAGATCGCCGACCTCGCCGCGTTCGTGGCCGCCGCCGCCGGTACCGAGCCCGAGGGCGACGAGACCGCCGGCGAGTCCGGCGAGGGGCGTGGCCGCGGGCGCGGGCGCGGCGAGAGCCCCGGCCGCGGCCGTGGCCGCGGCGGCGCCAACGGCTGAGCCGCCGGTCGCAGATCCGCGGCACCGCGTCCGATCTGCTCGCACGACGCCGCTGCGCGACGGTCCGGCCCAGCACCTGACCGCTCAAGTCGCCGGTGGGCGCAACCGATGGGAGAGCATGCTCCGGCCCCCCATCCGCCTCCTGCGGCTCGCCTTCGTCGCGCTGCTCGCGCTGGCGGCGCTCTTCAGCGGCCACGCAGCGCAGGCCGCCGCCGCGCCCCTCACGCTGCCGCTGCTCGAGCCCAAGCCCGCGCCCGCCGTCGCACCGGTCGCCGCGCCGATCACCGCCGATCCCGCCGGTGCCGTGCGCGGCACGATGATCATGGTTCACGCCGGCGGCTGGGCCGGTCACGACGCGCACGCTCAGAAGCTGCTCATGGACCGCCCCGGCGCGCTGCTGCTCGCGCGTGGATGGCGCGTCGTCTCGCTCGACTACGAGGAGGGCACCGCCGGGCTGCAGGACGTCCTCAACGCCGCCGGCGCCGAGCTGGCGCGCAAGAGCACCAACGGGCCGGTCTGCATCTACGGCGAGTCAGCCGGAGCGCATCTCGCGCTCGTCGCCGCGAAGCGGCTGCGCGCGATCGACTGCGTCATCGGCCTCGGCACGCCGACCGACCTTCCCCTCTACGGCGCCGAGGCGGCCGCCAGCCTCGACCAGCGAGTGAAGCTCGTCGCCAGCCAGATCACCCGCTTCTTCGGCGCCACGATCGAGGCGCAGGCGCCCTGGAACCTCGTCTCGCTCGCGCCGGCGATCCACGCCGACGTGCTGCTCATGCGCGAGGCCGACGACGACATCGTGTCCGCCCAGCACGACGCCCGCTTCCGCGCCGCCCGCCCGACGACGCAGAACATCGAGCTGCAGGCCGGTGACCCTGCCGATCCAGCCGCGAAGTTCGTCCATGGCACCGTCTCCGACGCCGGCCGCGGGAAGTACGTCGCGACGATCGGGGCGTTCGCCGCCCGCGCCGCCGCCGCCCACGGCGCCGAGCGCCGCGGCGCGCGCACGAAGTGCTCCGGTGTCGCGCGCTCCGTCGCCGAGGCCGGCCTGACGCGGGTCCGCAGCGCGCTGCGCTGCCTCGCCCGCAAGGATTCCGCCGCCCGCCGCGCCGGCTCACGCAACTGGCGGCGCTCGAGCGTGACGCTGCGCGGCGAGGTCAACGCCGCGCGGATCTGGTCGGCGCTGCGCAGGACGCAGACCGGCCGCCGCGCGCTGTCGGCCGCGGGAAGCCGCCGAGCGAAGCTGACGGTCCGCAGCGGCGACCGCTCGCGGGTCGTCCTGCGCGCGACGCGCTGAGCGCGCCCGCCGGCAGCGCCGGCGCCTAACGCCGCTTGATCCGGAAGTGGACGATCTGGGGCTGGTCGCCGCCGGCGCTCGTGGCGATGAGGCGGTAGAGGCCCGCGCGGCGGCCGAGCTGCCTCGTCGTCAGCTTCAACGCGTTCTCGACGGCCGCGGCGTCGACGTTCGCCACATTGCGGGCGCGGCTGTAGCGGCCGCGCCCGAGCGAGCGGCGCAGGGCGAACCGCACGTCGGCGGCGCGGCTCAGCGTGTACTTGAAGCGCGCCGGTCGCCCCACGGCGACCGACCGCGCCAGCCGCTTGAGCTCGAGCAGCGGCGCCGGCCGCGGCCGGCCGAGCACGCGCAGGACCGAGCGCGCCATGCCCGCCTCGCCCAGCGCGTTGGGATGGACCGGGTAGGCCGGCATCGTCGGCACCACGCCCTCGAACCAGCGCGTCGGCGGCAGCGTGCAGACGTCGTGGCCGACGCTCTCGCCATAGGTGTCGACGTACTCGGCGTCGTTGCGGGCGGCCTGCTCGGCGATCATCGCGTTCGTGCGGCGCAGCATTCCGTCGAGGTAGGCCAGGTCGTCGGCCGACAGCGGGACCATCGGGTAGCAGCTTCGCCCGTCGGTCGGCGCGACCGCGGGATAGCCGACGATCAGAACGCGCGCCTGCGGGGCGCGCTCGTGGATGCCCTGCAGCGTCGCGGCGATCTTCGGCGCCGACGCCGCGATCTGGTCGACGAGCCGATCGCCGCCGTCGGGCTTGGCGAAGTTCGACCGGCAGGCGGTTCCGGTCGGCGCCAGCAGCCCGAGCTGCACGCACTCGACGGCCGCTCCGACGAGGCCCACATCGTTGCCGCCGATGCCGATCGTCACGAGCCTCACGTCACTCGAGAGCGCGTCGAACTGTGGCGCGTGGGTGCCGCCGGGGACGCTCTGCGGTTCGGTCATGTGCTCGGTGGTGGCGGACGAGCAGCTCTCGTCGCGAAAGACGGTCACGCCGATCGCGGCCTTGACGATCGAGGGGTAGTTGCGGTTCGAGCGCCCGCAGCCGATCGGCGTGCCGTACTGGAAGGGGACGAGCGGCGCAGCGGTGTAGGAGTCGCCGAGCGCCACGTAGGGCCCGCGATCGGCGGCCTGCGCGCCGCCGGCGGCGAGCGCGGCGGTCGCGAGCGTCGCTGCGAGCGCGGCGAACAGACGAACGGTGCAGTTCACATGAGCCAGTATGCTGCCGGCGATCCCCGGACGCGCCGCTGTCTTCAGATGATCCCGACGAGCGCCGCGCAGACCCAGTTGTGCGCGCCGTCGCCGCCCGCCCACAGGCGGGCGGCGAGCCGGTCCTGCTCCGCCTTCGAGGCGAGGTGGGCGTGCGGCGTCGAGCCGCCCAGCCCGCGCCAGGTCGCGGGCATGAACTGATAGAAGCCCGACGCGCCCGCCGAGTTCGGCGGCAGGTTCTGGCCGCCGGACTCGCACTGCACGACCGGCCACGGAATCGACCACGGCCCGCCCGGCCCGACGGCGCGCAGAGCGTTAGCGCGCTGCGCCAGCAGGCGCTTCAGCGAGCGCTCGGCGCGGCGCCGCCCGGCCCGCGTGCCGCGCAGCAGCGCCGTGCGTGCGCTGCGTGCGCGGCTCAGCATCGTGCGCCGCTCGTGCAAGCCGGCGGCGATCGTCGTCAGCGCGGCGTGGCGCCGGCGGACGGCCGCCGCAGCGACGCGCCGCTCCTGCGAGAGCCGCGTCAGCGCGCGCCGCTGCGCCAGCGCGTTGCGGCGGGCGTTCTTGACGGTGCCGAGGATCCGCTCGTCCTGGCGCTGCACGCGCTCGAGGAAGTCCATCGTCTCCAGCAGCTGCGCGAAGCCGTCGGCCTGCAGCACGACGGTCACGATGTCGGGCTTGCCGCGCGCGTGGCGCAGGCGCAGGAGCTCGCCGAGCTGCGCGCGCGCATCCTTCAGCCGCGCGCGCAGTCGCAGCGCGCGCTCGCGCTGGCGGTTGCGGCGCTGCAGCGTCGAGGCGAGAACGGCCTCGGCCTCACCCAGCTCGGCCCGCACAGCGGCGACGCGCCGCTCGAGGACAGCCACCTCGCGCGCCGTGGCACGCTCGAGGCGGGCCAGCCGCGCGACGCCGCTGCCCAGCGCGCGCTCGCGATCGCGCTGCGAGTCGATCCTGTCGCGCAGGCCGCGCTCGCTCTGCTGGCCGCCGGCGGGCACGGCGACGAGTGCCGCGGCGAGGACGGCCAGCAGGAAGCAGAGTGCGCGGATGCGGCGGCGGTGCATGGAGTCGATCGGCTGAACCTAGTCAGCGCCCGTGCGGGAACGGAACGTTGCATGGGCTCGTGCGTCCTCCCGGTCCTCCTCGCGGGCGGCCGGCGAGCGTCATTATGCTCGGGGCGATGTGCGCCCGTGCCGTCCTCATCGCGATGGCGGCGTGCTTGATCATGTCGGTCGCGCCGCCGGCGCACGCGCCGGCTCAGGAGCCGCGGCCCTCGCTCGTGCGGATCCCGATTCCCCAGGATGACGGCAGCCTGACGCCGTACACGTTCGAGAGCGCCTATCCGCTCGTCACGCTCATCTACGACACGCTCCTGTGGCGCGACGCGCAGGGGATCCCCCAGCCGTGGCTCGCGCGCTCGATCGCGCGCAGCGACGGCGGAAGGCGGCTCACCATCCGCCTTGCCGAGAACGTGCGCTGGCACGACGGCAGGCCGCTCACCGCCGCCGACGTCGCGTTCACGTTCGAGTTCGTGCGCGCGCGCCGGCACCCGCGCTTCTCACCGCAGCTGCGCGAGCTCGCGAGCGTCGA
>JAHWJM010000196.1 GCA_019348435.1 Actinomycetota bacterium | reverse complement strand
GTTGGCGGGGGTTCATCGGGCCATTCCCTCCCCCCCTCTGGATGCGTCCAGCTATGTGTCCGACAGGCTACCGCATAGAATCCCCGCCATGATCGTCCCGACCGACGAGCCCCTCAGTCCAGGCCATGCCGAGCCTGCCCAAGCCCCGCATCGGTCGGCGCGCCCGCAACGGCCTCGCTGACGCCTCCGCCGAGCGCGACGCCGCGCGCGTCGCGTTCCGTTCCCAGCAGGCGCTGAGCCTCGCCAACCGGCTCGAGACGTCGCTGCTGTCGATCGAGAGCGGGCTCAACCGCTACATCACGACGGAGAACGAGACGTACCTGCGTTCCGTCGACCGCGAGCTCGCCGCCTACCCAGCGATCACGAAGCGCCTCGTCAGCCTCGTCTCCGCCGATCCGGGCCAGCAGGCCCAGGTGCGCGCGATCGGCAAGGCGATCAGAGCCTACGACGTGATCTGGGCGACGACCCTCGTGGAGATCGCGCGCGAGAACTTCGACAAGGCCCGCAGCCAGGTCGAGACGGACGGTGGGCGGTCGCGGATCGACGACATCCGCGCGCAGCTGGCGCGCCTGTTCGAGCGCGAGCGCGCCGTCATCCGGGCGCGTGAGGAGAGCGCGGAGCAGCTCTCGGCGCGCGCGATCGGCCTCGGCATCGGCGGCCTCGGCCTCGTCACCGCGGTTGCGCTCGGCTTCACGCTGTACCTGCGCCGTTCGGTCCTGCGCCCGGTGCGTACGGTCGCGGAGGCGACCGGCCGGCTCGCGGGGGGCGACCTCTCGACGCGCGTGCCCGACCAGCGCGAGGACGAGCTAGGCGAGCTCGCCCGCGGCTTCAACTCGATGGCCGACTCGCTGGAGCGCAGCCGCGCCGACCTCGAGCGCTCCAACGCCGAGCTGACGCGGTCGAACTCCGAGCTCGAGCAGTTCGCCTCCGTCACGTCGCACGACCTGCAGGCGCCGCTCACGACGATCTCGATGTACGCCGAGCTGCTCGAGCGCCACGGCGCAGCCAACGGCGTCGACGGCGCCGGCGGCGGCGGCGCGGGTGAGCTCGACCTCGTCGAAGGCATCCGCGGCGCGACGCAGCAGGCCCGCGGGCTGATCCGCGACCTGCTCGAGTACTCGCGCGCCGGCCGCGGGCAGCTCGCGCTCGAGCAGGTGCCCGCCGAGCGCATCGTCGCGAGCGCCCTGGAGGCGCTCGCGGGTGCGATCGAGGAGGCGCACGCGCAGGTGACCATCGGCGAGCTGCCCGTCGTGCCGGCCGACCGCGCGAACCTCTGCCGGGTGTTCCAGAACCTCATCGGCAATGCCGTGAAGTTCACCGGCGACCGGACTCCGCACGTCAGCATCGAAGCCGAACGCGAGGGCGAGCACTGGCGCTTCTCCGTGCGTGACAACGGCATCGGGATGAAGCCCGAGCACGCGCAGCGCATCTTCGAGCCCTTCCAGCGCCTGCATGGCGAAGAGGACTATCCCGGCACCGGCATCGGACTGGCGGTGTGCGAGCGGATCATCGACCAGCACGGGGGGCGCATCTGGGTCTCGAGCATCCCCGGCGAGGGCAGCATCTTTCACTTCACGCTCCCGGCTGTCGCGCCGGCGGCGGCCGAGCCGCCCCCTGTGGCGGTGAGCGCGTAGACGATGCGCTTCTCCGCCCTCCGGCTCGCCGTCCTCGTACTCGTCCTCGGCCTCTTGCTCGCGTTCGGCGGCTGCGGCGGCTCGGACGAGACGCCACCGCGGGATGTCGCGACGACGCCGGAAACCGCGCCGATCCGGATCGGGACGAAGAACTTCACCGAGCAGAGGATCCTCGGCGAGCTCTATCGCCAGGCGCTCGAGGCGAAGGGCTACGCCGTCGAGCTGCAGTCCGACGTCGGCAGCTCGGAGATCATCCACCGCGTCCTGCGGCGCGGCGAGCTGGACATGTATCCGGAGTACATCGGGGTGCTGCTGTCGGAGGTCGCTCAGAAGACCGAGCGGCCGCGGAGCGACGCTGCCGCGTACGAAGCGGCCAAGGCGTTCGAGCGACGCCACGGCTTCGCGCTGCTCGACCCGACGCCGTTCGCCGACAGCAACGCGCTCGCCGTCAAGCCGAAGTTCGCCCGCCGCCACGGGCTGAGCACGATCGCCGACCTGCGCAAGCTCGAGAGGACCGTCAAGATCGCCGCACTGCCAGAGTTCGCCACCCGCTTCGAGGGCCTCGACGGGCTGAAGAAGGTCTACCGCCTGCGCAATCTCGATGTCGTCGAGGTCGGCGACAGCGAGCGCTACTCGATGCTCGACGCCGGCGAGGTCGATGTCGCTTCGGTCTTCACGAGCGAGGGGCAGCTCGCCGGCGACGAGTACGTCGTGCTCGACGACCCGCGCCGGCTGTTCGCCTCCGGGCACGTCGCACCGGTCGTCAACGAGAAGGTGCTCGAGGCGCACGGCCCGGGGCTGCGTGAGGCCATCAACGCGGTCAGCCGGGAGCTGACGACGAGCGCCATGCGCGAGATGAACGGCGCCGTGGATCTCAGCAACCGAGAGCCGGCCGCGGTGGCCGCCGAGTTCCTGCGCGCGCGCGGGCTGCTGTCGCGCTGACCGTGCGGTCGAGGGCGTCACTCGTCCGCTAGCCTGCCGATCGATGACCGGGACGATCCGCGTAGCGGTGTGTGACGACGCTCGGGCGGTGAAGTTCTTCCTGCGCCAGGTGCTCGAGGAGGAGGGCGACATCAAGGTCGTGTCGGCGACGAGCACGGGTGAGGAGGCGCTCGGGCAGCTCGCGGACTGCCGCGCCGATGTGTTGCTGCTCGACCTCGTCCTGCCCGACGTGCCCGAGCCGGCGATGCTCGTCGACCGGATCCGGGCGGGCACGCCGGACACCGCGATCGTGCTCATCTCCAACCTGCCGCCGTTCAGCCTCGAGAAGGAGGCGGCGCGGCTCGGGACGGATGGCTGGGTTCCCAAGGCGGCCAAGCCCGCGCAGCTGCGCGACGCGGTGCGCGCGGCGACCGCTGGTCCGTCGGAGTAGGCCTTGTCACGCGGCGTCGCGCACGCGCTCAGCGCTCGGCGACCGCGACGTGCCGGTCCGGTCCGACGGTCAGCGCGCGGCGGCCGTTGAGCAGCTCGAGCAGCTCGTCGCCGACGACCTCGCGGCGCCAGCCCCGCAGCGTGCGCACGTCGGGCGGCGGGTTGCCGTCGCGCATGGCGAGGACGATGCGCTGCAGGTCCGCGCGGGCGGCGATCAGCTCGTAGGCGAGCTCCTCCTCCAGCGCGCGAGCGCGCACGAGCGCCTCGCTGAGCGCGATCACGGGTGCGTCGAGCGCATCGGGCTGCGCGGGCCGCTCGCCATCGACCGGGATCGGCGGGCGGCTGCGCCCGCGCTGCACCGCGTCGAGGATCGCGCGGCCGCGGCGGCGCAGCGTGGAGTCGTTGATGCCGCGGATCTGCTCGAGCTGGGCCATCTGGCTCGGGCGCCGCTTGGCGATCTCGACCAGTGCGGCGTCTGACAGCACGGAGGGGATCGGCCGGTCCTGCGCGCGGCCGGTCTCCTCGCGCCAGACGACCAGCTCGCGGGCGATCGCGCGCAGCTTGGGATCGAGCGAGTTGACGCGCGGCAGCCGCGCGAAGATCGTGTCGGCATCGCGCTCGTCGGTCGTGCTCGCCAGCGCGACGCACTCCTCGCGCGCCCAGTCCAGGCGCCCGCGCGCGCGCAGCCGCTCCTGCAGCTCGCTCGCCGCCTGCAGGATGTGACGCACGTCGTCGCGCGCGTACTCGACCTGCTCACTGCTCAACGGCCGCGCGTCCCAGCGAGTGAAGCTCGCGCTCTTCTGCAGCCGGACGCCGAGCAGCTCGTGCAGCAGCGCCTCGTAGCCGAGCTGGGCGCGCAGCCCGGCGAAGCCCGCCGCCAGCTGCGTGTCGAAGAGGTTCGTGACCTGCGTCTGGCAGACCCGGCGCAGCAGCGCGACGTCCTGGCGGCCGGCGTGCATGACGATCTCGATCGTCGGATCGGCGAGCACCGCGGCGAGGGGCGAGAGGTCGAGCGCGTCGTCGAGCGGGTCGAGCACCTCGATGCGCACGTCACCGTCCGGCGGGTCGGTCTCGACGGCGAGTTGGACGAGGCACAGCAGCGTCTGGTAGCGCCCCTCGCCCATGAACTCGGTGTCGATGCCCAGCCGCCCCGAGGCGTGGGCGAGATCGGCCAGCGCTGTGACGTCAGCGCTGGTTGCCAGGTCGCTCAACGGTCGTCTTCGTCGCTCTCGGCGAGATAGAGCTGGCGCAGCAGCCAGACCGTGCCGGCACCCACGAGGACGATCAGCGCGAAGCCGATGCCCATGATGCTCGGGTTGAAGACGATCGCGATGATCGCGACGATCACGAGCGCCCCGATGGCGATCGGGACGAAGAGCGAGTTCAGATCCATGAGGTGAGCACCGTCGGTTCGGTTGGCAATGCGGATGGGTCGAAGCGCTGCAGCAGCTCGTGCAGCGTGGGGGTTTCGCCGGCGGTGGCGAGCCCGACGGAGCGGGCGAGCGCGGAGCGGACGTCGGTGGGCGACTCTCCCGCGGCGATGCGGTCGGCGAGCGTCACCGCGCCGTGGCGCTTGGCCAAGCGGGCGCCGTCGGCGCCGAGCGCGAGCGGCACGTGGGCGTAGCGGGGCGCCGGTAGCCCCAGCCGGGCGGCGACATGCAGCTGGCGCGGCGTCGTCTCGACGAGATCGGCGCCGCGCACGACCTCACCGACCCCGGCAGCTGTGTCGTCGACGACCACGGCGAGATTGTACGCCGGTACGCCGTCGTTGCGGCGCACGACGAGATCATCGACGGCGCCCTCGTAGCGCCCGAGCAGGCGGTCGGTGAACGCGACGGTCGCCGCGCCGGCGCGCAGGCGCAGCGCCGGCGGGCGCCCGGACGCCTCCCGAGTGGCACGCTCGCCCCGCGTCAGCTCACGGCAGGTGCCGGGGTAGGAGCCCTCCGGCAGGGCGCCGTGGGGCGCCGACGCAGCCTGCCGGATCTCCGCGCGCGTACAGAAGCAGGGGTACAGCGCGCCCTCGGCGTCGAGTTGGGCGATCGCGGCGGCGTAATGCGCGAGGCGCTCAGACTGGTGGACCACGGGGCCATCCCAGTCCAGGCCCAGCGCCGCGAGGTCGGCGAGCTGCTGCTCGGCGACGCCGGGTCGTACGCGGCCGCGGTCGAGGTCGTCGATGCGCATGACGAAGCGCGCCCCCTGCGACCGGGCGAACAGCCACGCCAGCAGCGCGGTGCGCAGGTTGCCGAGGTGCAGCGTGCCGGTGGGGGAAGGGGCGTAGCGGCCGGTGGCCTCGGTGGGCGGCGTCGGCATGCCGGCATCGTTTCACTCGCGCCGGGCTCGGTGACCGCTCCGCGAGCCCAGGGTCATACACGATGGCGAGCGTCCGGGGGGGCTGATCCGCGAGCCAGGCTCGAGGCGAGGAAGGCCGCGGTTGCTAGCGTCAGGCGCCGATGGCCGACCGAGACGAAGCCCCGCCCGCGGCGTCCGTGCCCTGCGCTCCATGCCGCGGCACCGGCCGGGTGATCTCCAACCTCGGCGGC
>JAHWJM010000195.1 GCA_019348435.1 Actinomycetota bacterium | reverse complement strand
GCCCGTGCCCGCCGCGGACGGATCGCTCAGGGGGCGACGACACCGGGCGCTCGGCGTGCCGAGCAGGCCGCCGCCGCGCGCGCTCGGTCTGGACGCGGCCTCAAGACGCCTGCGGGGAGCGGCCGCTCGTCGCAGCCCACGACCGCCACGGGCGCGCCCTCCCGCTCGCAGGGCGCCGACTTGAAGACGTCTCGCCGATCGCCGGTGGGCGGACGATCGACCGCCCCCTCCGCCGGTGGCGGCGCCACGGCGACCACGCCGCTCGCACCGGGCGACAGCACGGCCGGCACCCTCGGCGCGCCGCGCTGAGCGCTTCTGGCGATATCTCCTTACGTTCTCGCAGCGGCCACGTTTGTGCATTGACTGGACTGCAGGACCACGCGCCAAGGAGGCCACCCATGAACCACAAGCTTTCACGCATCGCGGCTCTTTCTTCAATCGTGGCGCTCGGCGCGCTCGGCGCCCCCGCCGTCGCCGCCCCGCCCGCCGGATCGCCCAGCGCCGCCCACAAGCCCGCGACGACGCCGGGACCGAACGCCAGCGCCGACGCGAAGGCCAACGCCTACGGCAAGTACTGCGCCGCGCAGGGCCTCTCGAAGAAGCGCGTCGCCGGCCAGAAGGGGACGCCGTTCAGCCAGTGCGTCACGGCGATGGCGAAGACGGCCAAGGCCGCCAAGGCCGCCGAGGCCGCCGGCACCAAGAAGCCGAACCCGACGACAGGCTGCAAGACGATGTCCAAGAAGCGCGTGGCCGGCGCCAAGGGCACGCCCTACAGCCGCTGCGTCACGGCCGCGGCGAAGCTGCTCAAGGATCGGGCGGCCGCGTAACCGCAGCTCAGACGGGTCCGCGCCGACAGGCGCGGACTTCGCAGGGGTGAGCGTCCAGCTCTCGTCGCGGACGGACCCGCGACGAGAGCTGGGCGCTCACCTCGTTTAAAGCCTCCGGCGCAACGAGGTCAGGCCGCGGGTCCGGCCGGTCCGGCGGGGTTGGACGGGTCGGACGCAACCACTGGGTCCGATCCCCCTCGCAGCATGACGACGGCACCGAGCACCGCCCGCGCGACCTCTGGCTTGGATGCGCGGGCGATGTGCGTCTCGCCCGCCGCGGTGAGGATCGTGACCTCGTTGTCGGCGGCGTCGAAGCCGATGTCGGTGCGCGCGACATCGTTGACGACGACGGCGTCGAGCCCCTTGCGCGCGAGCTTGTCGCGGCCGTGCTCCAGCGCCCCCTCGCCGTGCTCGGCGGCAAAGCCCACCAGCGTCTGGTCTGGGCGGCGCGCTGCGGCGAGGCCGCTGAGGATGTCCGGGGTGCGCTCGAGCTCCACGCGCAGCCGTTCCTCGGCCGCCTTCTTGAGCTTGCCGGCGAAGCTGCGTGCCGGACGGAAGTCGGCGACGGCGGCGGCCATCAGCAGCACGTCGGCCTCGGCGAAGGCGGCGGAGCAGGCGGCCTGCATCTCGGCCGCCGTCTCGACGCCGACATAGGTCACGCGCGCGTCGCGCGGCAGGGCGACGTTCGCCGCGATGACGGTGACGGCGGCGCCGAGCGCCGCCGCCTCGCTCGCCAGCGCGAACCCCATCCGGCCCGACGAGCGGTTGCCGACGAAGCGCACAGCGTCGATCGGCTCCCGTGTGCCGCCGGCGGTCACGAGGACCCGCAGGCCGACGAGGTCGGGCGCCAGAGCGGGCGCCAGGGGCCGTGTCAGCGCCTCGATCGCTTCCAGCAGCGCGGCCGGTTCGGGCAGCCGGCCGGGACCCTGCTCGCCCTTGGACGCCAGCCGGCCACTGCACGGCTCGAGCACGACGACGCCGCGCGCGCGCAGCGTGGCGACGTTGGCCTGCGTCGCGGGATGCTCCCACATGTGGTTGTTCATCGCGGGTGCGACGAGCAGCGGAGAGCTCGCGGCGAGCGCGGCGCTCGTCAGGAGGTTGTCGGCGAGGCCGCCGGCCAGCTTGGCGATCGTGTTCGCGCTCGCGGGCGCGACGACGAGGATGTCCGCGTTGCGGACCAGCTCGAGGTGGCTGAGCGGATCGTGGTCGGGCGCCGGTTGGCCGGGGAAGGCGCCGCGCGCCGGGTCGCGCTCGAACTCGTCGCTGAGGACGGGGGCGCCGCTCAGCGCGGCGAAGGACGCCGCCCCGACGAAGCGCTGGGCGGCCGGCGTCTGGATGACCCGGACGGCATGGCCGGCGGCGATGGCGAGGCGCACGAGCTCGAGCGCCTTGTAGGCGGCGATCCCACCGCTGACTCCGAGCAGGATCCGCGCCATGTCAGCTGCCGCCGGGAGACCTAGCGGTACTGGTACTTGATCTTGCCGGCGGCGACTTCCTCGAGGGCGATCGTGAGGTAGTTCTTGGAGCCGGTGTCGACCATCGGGGGCGGGAACTCGTCGAACGTCCCCTCACCGAGGTTGTGGTAGTAGGAGTTGATCTGGCGCGCGCGCTTGGCCGCGACGACAACGGAGGCGTAATTGGAGTCGACGTTCTCGAGCAGGCGGTCGATGCGGGGGGAGATCATGCCCGTCAGGGTAGCGAGGACGGGCGACGGCGCGGCAAGATCGCGACCGTCGAGCGACGGCACGCAGTCGTCGCGAGCTAGCGAGTCGACGTCGTCTCGCGCACGATCTGCACCAGCTCCTCGACGGCGTCCTCGAGGCGGTCGTTGACGACGACGTGTGGGAACTCCTGTTGAGCGGCGAGCTCGGCCTCGGCGCTCCGCAGCCGCGCCTCGACCTGCTCGGGGGGGTCGGTGCCCCGGCCGACGAGCCGGGCCCGCAGGGCCTCGACCGACGGGGGCGCGATGAAGACCTGCACCGCCTCCGGCATCGTCCGGCGCACCTGGCGCGCGCCCTGGACCTCGATCTCGAGGAGGACCGGCGCGCCGCTCGCCGATCGCGTCTCGAGCTCGGAGCGCAGCGTGCCGTAGCGCGCGCCGGCGTAGTCGGCGTGCTCGACGAAGTCCCCCGCCGCAACGTGCTGCTCGAACTCCGCCGGGGACATGAAGTGGTAGTCCTCGCCCTGCGTCTCCCCCGTCCGCGGCCGGCGCGTCGTTGCCGACACCGACAGCTGCAACTCCGGCATGCGCTCGCGCAGCGAGCGGATCAGCGTTCCCTTGCCGACGCCCGACGGGCCGGTGATGACGACCGTGCGCGCCACGGGCTCGCAGGTCGAGCCGCAGCTAGCGGCGCAGCAGCCGGACGAGCTCGTTGCGCTGACGCTCGGACAGCCCGCCGATCGTCTTGCTCGGCGAGATGCGGCACTGCGTGAGGACCTTGTTGACCTTCACGCGCCCGTACTTCGGCACCGCGAGCAGCATGTCGAAGACCTTCGCGGTCATGATGTACTCGGGCGGCTCGAGCAGGAGCGTGTGGATCGAGCAGCGGCCCGCCTTCAGGTCCTTCTTGAGCTTCGCGCGCCGCGTGCGGACGTGATTGGCCCGGTCGAGCGCGTCGAGACGCTGCGCGTGCGAGCGTTCTGGCGCCGCCGATTGCTTCGTGGCGGTGTTCGGTGACGGCGGCATCGACGGGGGCGATACTTGCATCTTCACCACGGCGCCGCAAGCAGATTCATGACGAATCGCCGTAATTCACTTCGACCTCAGGTTGAGGTCCAGGCACGTTCACGCCGCTTGACGCTGATCCCGCAATTTGCAGGGATTTCAGCTCTTCGACAATGCGCGCTCCCGCGCAAGGATCGCGGAAGTTCTCGGTGCCCACGGCAACGAGAACCGCTCCCACCGAAATGAGGGCATTTGCATGGACTCCATGCGCCACCCCGCCCATTCCGACGACCGGAACCGCTACCCGACGCGCCACCGCCGAAACCTGCGCGAGCGCCACGCTGCGGATCGCCGGCCCCGACATCCCGCCGGTCCGGCCGCCCAGCCACGGTGCGCCCGAAACCGGGTCCAGCGCCATCGCGCGCAGCGTGTTGATGAGCGACACCGCGTCGGCGCCCGCGGCCTCCGCCGCTGCTGCGACCGCGGCGACGTCGGCGCTGTTCGGCGTGAGCTTGACGATCAGCGGCTTGGCGGTCAGGGGGCGCACCGCGCGCAGCAGCGCGCCGAGCGACGCGGGATCGGCGCCGATGTCAAGGCCCGTCTTGACGTTCGGACACGAGACGTTGAGCTCGATGGCCGCGATCTCCGGACGCGCGTCGACGGCCTCCACGAGCCGCGCGACGTCGGATTCGCTGGAGCCCATGACGTTCGTGATGAGCGGGACCGGTAGCTGCGCGAGGTGCGGCAGGTCGTGCTGGAGGTAGCCTCGCAGCCCGCGGTTGGGCAGGCCGATCGAGTTGATCATCCCCGCCTGGGCCTCCCACAGCCGCGGCGGCGGGTTGCCGGCGCGCGGCTCGAGCGTGATCGTCTTGGAGACGAACGCGCTGAACGGAAAGCGCTCGAGCAGCTCGTCGCCGAACGCGCGCCGCGCCGCGATCGCATCGAACGTGCCCGAGCCGTTGATGATCGGGTGCGCCAGGCGCAGTCCGCAGAACTCGATCATCGCGAGGAGAGAACGCTCGGCCGAGGCGGTCCCGGAAACGGCCACTGACCCGCTGTCATGCGTGGGCGCCCTGCGGAACCCGTTCCAACCGGTCGGCGTCGAGCACCGGCCCATCGACGCACAGACGCACGTAGCCGCCGTCGCGGACCGGCACGACGCAGCCGTAGCAGGCGCCGAAGCCGCAGGCCATCCCCGCCTCGAGGGCGAGCTGCGCCGGCACGCCGCGGGCGGCGCACAGCGCGCGCACCGCCTCGAGCATGGCGGGCGGTCCGCAGGCGTACACGACGGCGTGAGCGTCGCGCTCGAGCTCGCCGGCCAGCAGCTCGGTGACGAGGCCGTGCCGCCCGACCGAGCCGTCGTCGGTGGCGACCATCACGTCGGCATCGGTCATGAGCGACGCGCCGGCCGCGTGGTGCGCGTCGCGAAAGCCCAGCACGGCGGCGACCCGCTCGCCGTCGGCGGCGAGCGACCGCAGCGCCGGGGCGAACCGGTCGCCGATCTTCACTGCCCGGTCCAGCAGGCCCTCGCGCTCGGCGATGTCGTCCTGCAGCACGTTGTACTCGGGCGGGGGGGCCGACCCGAAGAGCTGGAGGAAGGCCGCGTTGGTCAGGAGAGAGGCGCCGTCCGCGCGGTAGACCTGGTACGCGACCGGCGAAAAGGCGAAGAAGCCCGCCAGCAGCGAGAGCGGATCGTCGATCGCCGACAGCTGCTCGCGCACGCGCTCGAGGAGCTTCTGCGTCGCGCGGACCCCCTCGCGCTCCGGGAGCTTGCTGCCCTCGTACTCGATGCCGACGTAGCCGCGGTAGCCGTGCTTGTTGAGGACGATGTCCATCATGCGAACGTAGTCTGTCTGCGTCTCGTTGCCGGCGGCGTCGAAGTCGTGGCTCTTGGCGCTGACGCCCTTGGCGCGGGTCTTCGCCTCGATCGCGTGCCCGACGTTGTCGAGCAGCACGACGAGCAGCCCGGGGAACAGCGTCTGCTCCGGGATGAAGCCGAGGTCCTCGCGCACGCCCTCGGTGATCGGGCCCCAGATCAGGTTCTGCTCCGGGGCCGCCAGGAACATCTCG
>JAHWJM010000194.1 GCA_019348435.1 Actinomycetota bacterium | reverse complement strand
AGGAGCGCACGCGCTCGAGGAGCGCGGCAGGGTCGGTGTGGCGCTCCCGCTCGATCGCCTCGACGCGGTACGAGTCGGTCTTCACCCGGCCGAAGGGGATGGCGCCGTGTGTCGGCTGCGCGATGACGCGCTGGACCTGGCCCAGCCAGTAGCCGGGGAACTCGGCGAGGTGGGCCCAGACCTGTCCCGCCTCCCACTGCTCGCTCGTCAGCTCGTCGGGCTCGGTCAGGCCGGAGGGACGGGGTGCGGCCGCGTGCTCGGCAAGGCGCCGCTCGGCATCGGCCATGCGGGTCAGCAGCGTGTCGACCGAGGCACTCATCGACTCGGGCGCTCCACGACCGGCACGGTGAGCTCCCCGAGCCGCTCGATCGCCAGCGTGACGCTGTCGCCGGGCTCCAGGTATCGACCCAGGGTGTCGTCACGGACCTCCAGCAGGCACCCCGTCCCGACCGTTCCCGAGCCGATGAGGTCGCCGGGCCGCAGCCGGACGTCGGCCGAGGCGCGCTCGATCATCTCGCCGAAGCTGAACTGCGCGCTGGACCATGTGCCGCGGGAGCATTCGAGGCCGTTCACGCTGGCGCTCATTGCAAGATCGTAGCCCTTGTCCCGGCGGGCGTCGGCCAGCTCGTCCGGCGTCACCAGCCACGGCCCCAAGGTGGAGGCGAAGTCCTTTCCCTTCGCCGGGCCGAGCCGGACGACCGACTCGTCGCGCTGGAGGTCGCGCGCCGACCAGTCGTTTACCAGGCAGACGCCGAAGACGTGCGACTCGAACTCGTCGACTGCGACCGGCACGCCCAGCTGCGACGGGACGCCCACGACAAAACCGACTTCGGCTTCGATGTCCAGCCGCTGCGACGGCCCGAACGTCGGGTTCTCCTCCGTCGGCGCCTTTCGCTGTCCGCTCGGCCTCACGATCGGCGGCATCCCTGGCGTCGTCATCGCGGCGTGGCTGGTGCAGTCGCTGCCGCTCGAGGCGCTGCGCTGGCTTGTCCTGGTGGTGGTCGGCTACGCCGCGCTCACGCTGCTGCCGGCCGTCCTCGGCATCGTCGCAGTTGCGCTCGCGCCGCATCCTCTGGTCGCGGTCGGTGGCCTGATCGTCGCCGGTCTTGGCTCGGCGGCGTGGGCACCGTCGATCTACGCGCTGGGTGGCCGTCACGGCGGCCCCGGCGGCAGCGGTGCCGCGATCGCGACGGTGACGACCGTGTCGTACGTCGGCTCGCTGGTTGGCCCACCGGTCGTCGGCGCGGTCGCCCAGGCTACCGAGTTGCGTTTCGCGCTCGGCGGGCTCGCGCTCGTGCGCCTGGAGTTCGGGTGGGTCCTCGTCGCCCTGCTCGACCCCGCGGCCGTAGCGCAGGAACGGCACGGCGAGGACGTCAGCGATCCCCGGGCGGTCGTCGAGGAGGAAGTCCCGCCCGTCGAGCAGGCCGGCGACGGTATCGACGCGCGCCTTGCTCAGCGCCGCGAACTCCGTGTAGGACTTCAGCGACGAGACCTTGGCCTCGGCCACCTGCGCCTCACGCTCGACGCGAGCCAGCTCGGACTGCCTGTCGGAGAGCTGCTTGTTCGTGACCGCCCAGGCACCCGCGACGACGACCGCGACGGCGAGGACGGCGAGGACGACGTATGCGCCGATCGGTGCCCCGGCGGGGATCACGAACTTCGCGCGCTCGCTCTTGGCTGCGTCGCTCGGGATGAGGTTGACGGCTCTCATGCTTCCGGGCCCTGCTCGACGGCGAGCCCGGCGGCGACGCTGAGGCAGCCGGCATCGAGCGCGTCAAGGCTCAGGTCCTCGTCGCCGGCCACCACCCGCTCTTGGACCTCGAGACCGAGCTCGGCCTCGAGGGCGGGTGCGAAGCCGGCGACGGCGACGGCGGGGCCGGTCAGCACCACGCGCCGCACCACGCTGCCGTCCTCGACCTGAGCCTGGTGAAAGTCCAGCGAGGCGCGAATCTCCGCCGAGATCCGGCGCACGCCGACGCTCAGCACGTTGCGCGCCTCGGCGACGACTGCCTCGTCGCCGTCGACGTCCGCGAGGTCAGCCGCAAGACCGACGTGGCGCAGCGATCCGCGCGCGGCCTGCAGCGTGATCTCGCGGCGCTCGGCGAGCTCGACGGCGAGGCTCTCCAGCCCGCTGCCCGCGACCCGCGTGAAGGTGCAGATGCCGCGATCGGAGACCGCGAGGTTCGTCAGCCCACCCACCGACACGAACAACTCGGGACCGTCGCCGCCGCCCGGCTGCTGAAGAGCTCGAACCATCCCGAACGCGGACAGGTCGATCGCGGCCGGCTTGAGCCCGGCGGCGCGGGCGGCCGCGAGCGTGTGCATGATCATCTCCCGGCGCGCGGCCACGAGGACGACCCGCTGACGCGGCCCGTCCGGTGTCTCGACGAGGCCGACGGACTGGAAGTCGAGCACGGCGTCCTGCAGCGGCATCGGGATCTCGTCGGCGGCCTGGAAGCGGACCGCGATCGCAAGTTGCTTGGCGTCGGCGATCGGCGGCAGGTGGATCGTGCGGACGACGATGCGCGCGTTGGCGACCCCGATCCGCACCTTCTTGTCGAGATCCTTGTGCTCGTTCCAGAGAGCGCGCAGCGCCTCCGCCAGGGCCTCGACATCGGCAACCTCGCCGTCTCGCACGACGCCCGGCTCGAGCTCGGCGTGTCCGCCGTCCTGGATGACGATCGATCCGTTGACGCTGACGCGAGCGGCCGCGATGCGCCCGGGCTCGATGGTCAGCCCGACGAAGGTGGTTGATCTTGAGCGGCGCATTGACGAGACCGGCATCGGCCGCGTCGTCCTGGCCCGCAACAGGCGGTGCGCGAAGATCGCCTGAACGTCCAGACGGCGCTGCGCAAGCCGGACGGAGCACGCACGCTCAACGCGTGGCGCGGCCCGGCCGCAGCCCGCCGCATGCCGTCGGTCAGCAGGACTAGAAGGCGGTCAGGTACAGCTGGACGAGCTCGTCGCCGGCGAGGACGCCGACGACGCCGCCGAGCGCGAGGAACGGACCGAACGGAACGGCTGTCTTGCGTCCCTGCGCCATCCCCTTGCGTGCGATGATCGCGACCCCGGTCACCGTCCCGAGCAGGAACGCGACGAAGAAGGCGGGCGCGACGGCGGCGCCGAGATAGAGGCCGAGGACGCCCGTGAGCTTCGCGTCGCCCATGCCCATGCCCTTCGGGTTCAGCAGCGACGGCAGGCCGAGCGCCAGCCCCGCGGCGGCGCCGGCGATCAGCCGCTCGACTTGCCCGCCCGGATCGAGCGCGGTGCCGAGCACGACCGCGAGCACCGCGGCCGGCAGCGTCAGGCGGTTGGGGATGATCCGGTGGTCGAGGTCGATCAGCGCGATCGGCACGAGGAACGCGACGAGCACGAGGCCCAGCACGAGCGCGGCGAAGTCGCCGTGGTGCACCGCGACGACGGCGGCGAACAGCGCCGCGGTACAGGCCTCGACGATCGGGTAGCGCGCGGAGATCGCTTCCGAGCAGCTGCGGCAGCGCCCGCGCAGGAGCAGCCACGAGAGCACGGGGATGTTGTCGTAGGGCTTGATCGGCGTCTCGCACGACGGACAGTGCGAGGCCGGCATCGCGAGCGACATCCGGCCCGGCAGCCTGTGCGCCACGACGTTCAGGAACGATCCGACGATCAGGCCGAAGGCGACGGCGGGCAGCAGGGCGAGCGGCATGGACATTTCCTCGAGTGTGGTGGATGGAAGCCTCGAGCGCGAGCGTCAGCGCGGCCCCAGCTCGCGCCAGGTGTTCTGGACGAGGCCGGTTGTGCCGAAGGTCGCGAGCGCGTTGAAGGCGTTCTCCTGGAACATGATCGTGCTGCGGGTGCGCGACGGATCACAGCTCGATGCGCCGCTGCTCGCCTGGCCGGCGACGAGGCGGCCGGGACCGTCGATCGCGATGCCGCCGCAGACCTGCGCGTTCGCCGCCAGCGTCAGCACGGGGCCACTCGAGTTCTGCTCGTTTCCGAGATAGAGGATCGCGAAGTACGTGCCCTTGATGTCGTCCAGGCGACCGCGTGGCATGATCACGATGCCCGGCTCGTACCGGCTGTTGTAGACCGCGTTGTTGACGTCCGTGCATACCGTGCCGAGCGGCACGTCGATGTAGACGACGGTGCCCGTGAACGTCGGCGGGCAGGACGTGTAGTACGTCGGCGGATTGGCCGTCTGAGCGGCGATCTTGAAGCGCGCGAGCTGGGCGGCGGTCATCGCCGGCGGGTACGCCGCGTCGCTCACGATTGCCGCCGGCAGGACCTGGCTCTTGCTCTCGTTGAAGACGGTGCACAGCGGGTCCGTCAGCGGGCAGCGCACGACGACCTGCGACCCGGTCGAGTCGATGATCGTCTTGTTGCCCTGGTTGGACGTCTCGAAGCTCCCCGCCGTCACGCCGTTGCGCCCAAACGCCTCCGTGAACACCTCGCGCTTGAGCAGCGCGACGATGTTGCGCGGCTTGCCGCGCACGACGCTGCGCGCCTGCACCCACAGCTGGCGATCGCCGTTGGCGTCCCACTTGCACGGCCCGGGACAGGTGTAGGGCTGGCCCGTACGGACGTTCGTGCCGCTCTGCTCCGCCTCGGCCGGCGCGCCCGAGACATAGGCGCCCGCGAGGTTGGGCCCGCCGTTGTCGCGGATCCGCGTCGTCCAGGTGACGCTCGCCAGCGCGTCGACGTTGGCGAAGTTCGCCGTCGCCGGCGACCCTTGGGCCGCGGCGAGCGTCGCCGGCGTCGGGCAGAACTGCTGCAGCATCGCGGCCTGTGCGGTCTCCGTGCAGGTGTCGGGCATGCTCGCGCCGGCGGTCGCGTTGCCCGGCCACTTCTGCGCCAGCGCGAAGCCCTGGCTGTAGAGCACGCCCTCGGTGAGGTTCAGCGCCGTCTCGCGCTCGCGCTGCTCGCGCGTGCGCTGCTGGCCGGTGTCGACGAACCCGTACGACGCGAGCGCGACGCTGACCATGATCGCCAGCAGGATGATCGACGTGACGAGCAGGAAGCCGTCTTCGTCGTGGAGGTCGTCGCGCTTCATGTCTTCCTCAGTTGGGGATCTGCACGGCGATCGGAGACGTGATGCCGGCCGTGCCGTAGCGGTCGCCCGGATCGCAGACGACGAGCCCGATGTTGCGGCTGGTCCCTGCGGCGCCGTCGGAATCGGGGAACGTGTGGCTGAGCGTGATGCCGGCGCCGATGAAGCCGCCCGCCCCCCACAGCGTGCGGACGTCCTCGCTGCTCGTGACCGTCGCGTTCGCGCAGTCGATCGAGGCCAGCGTCGGCATCGTCTGCTTGAACCAGTAGTAGCTCAGGTTGCGCCCCTCGAAGTCGACTGATCCCGCGGCGTTGAGCACGACGGTGCGCGAGGCCGATGCGGGCGTCGCGACGAAGCTCGCCACCGGCGGCTGGTTCTGGTTGCGCAGGTAGACGCCGCTCGTGACGCGCAGCTCGGGCGCGCCGCGGCCGGGCGTCGTGTCGACGAGGGTACGCGCCGTGACGTTGACGACCTGGTCGTACGTCGACGCGTCCGACGTGCAGGTCGTCCCCGCCGTGCACCTGTAGCTGAACAGCGG
>JAHWJM010000193.1 GCA_019348435.1 Actinomycetota bacterium | reverse complement strand
GCGACCAGCTGCGGATGCTGCCGCGCAGGTAGCTCGTTCCGCCGCGAACGCGGCTGCTGAGCGTCGAGCCCGACGGGCTGACGTGGCCGAAGAAGCGCTGGCTGACCATCGTCGCGCTGTAGCGCCGGGCTGCCCTCGCGAGCTGGCGGTCGGGCGACAGCCGCGACAGGCCACGCGACGTGCGCTGCGCGTTGAGCAGGCAGAGCGTCGCCTTCTTGACGCTGGCGATGTTCGCGGCGCCGGGCATGATGTCGGCGTTCGCGCAGGGCGCGGCAGCCGACGCTGACGCGGGCAGCGCGAGCGCGATGCAGGCCAGCAGCGCCGGGGGGAGCAGGTTGGTGATTCGTGGCATGCGGTGCTCATCGGCGCGTCCAGCATTCGTCCACGACGCAGATGGCCTCGCCATGGACGGACGATCGAGCGGGGCGTCCGGTTGCCGGTGCGCGCGCCTGCTGCGTGCGCTCGCAGCGTCCAGGCCCTACCGTTCAGCCGCAGCGGGACGTAGCGCAGCCTGGTAGCGCGTCGCCTTTGGGTGGCGAAGGTCCTCGGTTCGAATCCGGGCGTCCCGATGAGTTGAACGAGCGAGCGACCGAGCCTCGACGTGGCATGCGACGTAGCATTCGCGCAGGCCCCGGTAGCTCAGCTGGATAGAGCAGCGGACTTCTAATCCGCAGGTCGCTGGTTCGAATCCAGCCCGGGGTGCTGCAAACACGGGCGATTGGGGCGCTCGCCGGAACTGGCGTGCACCCGCTGTGCACCGAGCGGTTTCTTGGATAGGCGGTCACGGACACCCCGCCACCGCGCCGCACAAAAACGTTGCGAGCGCAAGCAGTTCAGCGCGAGGCGTGGCAGTCGCGGCAGAGCGACCGGAGGTTCGACGGGCGATCGGACCCGCCCTCGGCTACGGGCACGATGTGGTCGACCTCCACTGCGGCTCGATTGCACAGCTGGCAGCGGGAGGCATCGCGGTAGAGCACCATCGACCGTGTCTGCCGCCATGCGCGTGTCGAGCCGTTGCGTGGCCGGCACCGGGCGCAGTAGGAGCCCGTGGCGATCAGGTGGCCGCAGCGCCCCAGGCAGCGCTTCATAGCCATCCGAGCAGCAACAACCACGGGATGCACACCCAGCGCTAACCCTCCGATCGGCGCTTGCCGATCGATTCGACGCGGCCCGCGACCACGGCACGCTCGTGAAGGTGGACTCCGCCGCCGGTTCCATCTGGATCAACCCGCACGCATTGGCCACGATCTCACCGCACGATCTCACCGCCTCGCAGGTCCGGTCACGCCATTTTTCAGAAGACAGCTGACGGACACCCGAAGCGCCCCGGTCGAAGACGAATTCACGCAGGTTCTACCGAGAGCGCCAGGCGGCGGTGGTCTTTGTCGCAGTCGCCCGGTACGGTCCGCGTCATGCTCGGCCAGGGGAGGCGTCGTTGCACGTCGTTCACGTTCAGGACGCTGCTGCTCGGCGCGCTCCTGCTGGCGGCCGTGGCGCCTGCGGCACAGGCGTCCATCAGCATCGGCGACGTCTCTGTCTTCGAGGCCGACGGCGACGGCGCCGTCGCGTCCTTCACGGTCACGCGCACGGGCGGCCTGCTCACGGGCAACGCGACGATCGCCTTCGCCACCGCCGACGGCACGGCGCGCGCGCCCGCGGACTACGCGGCGACGTCGGGCTCGCTGTTCTTCGGGTCGCTGCCGCTCGGCGGCGAGCAGGCCCAGCAGGTGCATGTCGCCGTCCGAGGAGACGCGCTCGACGAGCCATCGGAGACGTTCCGTGTGCTTCTGTCGGGCTCGAGCGAGATCGTCGACGGTGAGGGCGTCGCCACCATCGTGGATGACGACCCGCCGCCGGTGGTCGCCGTCTCAGACGCGCCCGCGACGGCGGAGGGCGCCACCGCGGCGTTCACGATCTCGCTGAGCGCGCCGAGCGGGCACGACGTGTCGGTCGCCTTCACCACCGCCGATGGCAGCGCGGTCTCCGGACAGGACTACACGGCGCGCAGCGGCACGATCGCGATCGCCGCGGGCGCGACGTCCGCAAGCATCGGCGTTCCAACGCTCGACGACGGCGCCGACGAGCCCGACGAGGCCTTCGAGCTGCGCCTCGCGTCGCCCGTCTCCGCGACGCCGGGTCGTGCGCGTGCCGCCGCGACGATCGTCGACAACGACGAGCCGCCGGCGCCGCCGTCACCGGCTGAGCCGTCGGGCCCCGCGGGCGCGGGCGGGCCCGCCGGCACGCCCGGCGTCGACGTCGCGGCGCCACCGGGCACCACCAGCTCGCCGGCTCCGCAACTCGGCCTGTCCAGGCCACGTCTGCGACGCCCGTCGATCGTGCTCGTCACGGTCTTCTGCCCGCGCGAGGCGACGCGCTGCCGCGGACGGGTCGCGGTCTTCAGCCGGCCCAACCGGCGCTCGAAGATCAGGGCGCTGCGGCGCGAGCGCCGCCTCGGGCAGCGAAACTTCACGCTCCTGCCGGGCCGGACGCGCACGCTCACGATGGCGCTGTCGAAGGCGGACCGCGTGCTGCTCAAGCGCACCGGGCGGATGCTCGTCCGCGCCTACGCCGTCACGCGCGACGCCAGCGGGCGTAGCGCCGTGCACCGCACCACCGGCACGCTCGTCGCTCGCACGACGCACTCCTAACCGCGCGCGGCGAACTCCTCGATGCGGTCGGCCGCTTGCGCGGCGGCGTCGTGACGCGCCGCCCAATCCTGCAGCCCGCGCGCGCCCGCGCGCAGCTCCGGGCGGGCGAGCGCGCGGCCGACCGCGAGCGCCAGCCCGCGTGCGCCGACGAGCCGGCGCGGCAGGCGCACGCCGACGCCCGCCCAGTCCACCCGGGCGCCGTTCTCGTTCATGTCGCCGGCGGCCGGGACGATCACGAGGCCGCAGCCGCTGGCCAACGCGCGCGCGACGGTGCCGTGCCCGCCGTGACAGACGACGAGGTCGCAGGCGGGCATCGCGCGGGAATAGGACAGCCAGTCGACGAGCCGGACGTTGGGCGCCACCGGCACGTCGAGCGGGATCTGCCGGTTCGCGGAGGCGAGCACGCGCACGGGCAGACGGGGAAGGCCCGCGAGCGCGGCTCGCAGCAGCGTCTGGGCGGGATCCTGCGACGTCGACGGCGCGATCAGGATGAGCGGATCGCCCCCCGGCGGCGGCTGCACGTCCGGCGCCGGCGGCTCCCACATGAGCGGTCCTACGACGTGTGTGCCAGGCGGCCATGCTCGCGGATACTCGAGCTGCGGGAAGGTGGCGACGAGCGTCAGCGCCTCGCTGATGCCGCCGTGGACGCGCTCGAGCGCCGGCAGGCCCAGGCGCCGGCGCGTCTCGTTGAGCTGGCGGCGGCCGAGCTGCAGCCCGTGGCGCAGCAGCGGGTCGGCGCCGCGCCACAGCGCACGGCCGGCACGCGTGCGGGGCAGCCGCGCGCCGCAGGAGTACGGGGCGCTGCCGGCGGGCATGCGCGGGTCGAGGTGGGGGATGACGGTCCCGACCGGCACGCCCTCGAGCTCGCCCGCGAGCGCCGGCGCGAGCGTGAGGATGTCGGCGATGACGACCGCCGGCGCCACCTCGCGCACGAGCGCGCGCGTCTCGTGGGTGGCGCGCTCGACCGCCTGATAGGGCGTCAGCGGCCGCTCGCGCGTGGGGAAGACGTGGTACTCCGGCGCCGCCGCGAAGGCGATCCCCTCGCGCTCGACGTCCGCCTGCCACCGCCGCCACGTCTGCAGCGTCACCGCGTGGCCGCGGCGCGCCAACTCGCGCCCGAGCGCGATCATCGGGAACGCGTGTCCGGGATCGCCGAAGGCGCCGAGCAGGATCCGCCGCGGCGCGGTCAGGGTCAGCCCGCCAGCTCCGCGATGACGCGCAGCTGCTCGAGACGCTCGCCCTTCGTGAACGCCAGCGGGCTGACGCCGAGCGTGCCGACGCCGGCGTCGCGGTACACCGCCAGGCGCTCGCGCACGTGCTCGGGCGGCCCGCACAGCGAGACCGCGTCGATGAGCTCATCCGAGAGGCGCGCCATCGCCTCGGCGCGCTTGCCGTCGAGGTAGAGATCCTGCACGTCGCGCGCCTCGTCCTCGAAGCCGTAGCGCTGCACCAGCGCGTTGTAGAAGTTCTTCTCGCGCGAGCCCATGCCGCCGACGTAGAGCGCGATGAACGGGCGCATCGCATCACGCGCGGCGGCCATGTCATCCGTCACGAAGACGTTGACCTGCGGCGCCACGTCGAAGCCCTGCAACGAGCGGCCGCTGCGCGCCGCGCCCTCCTCGAGCAGCGGGCGAAACTGCGCGACGTGCTCGGGTGAGAACAGCGTCGGGATCCAGCCGTCGGCGATCTCGCCGGCCAGACGCGTGTTGTTGGGCCCGATCGCGGCCAGGTAGATCGGGATCTGCTCCTGGACGGGGGCGATCGTGAGCTTCAGCGCCTTGCCGGGGCCGTCGGGCAGCGGCAGCGTCAGCGTCTCGCCCTCGAACACGAGGCGCTCGCGGGCAAGCGCCTTGCGCACCACCGCCACGTACTCGCGTGTGCGCTGGATCTGGCGGGCGAAGCGCTGGCCGTGCCAGCCCTCCGCGACCTGCGGCCCCGACGAGCCGAGGCCCAGCAGCATCCGCCCGCCCGAGAGCTGGTCGATCGTGGCGGCGGTCATCGCGGTCATCGCGGGGCTGCGGGCCGGCATCTGGAAGATCGCGGAGCCGAGCTTGATCGTCGACGTCAGGCCCGCCAGCCAGCCGAGGATCGTGGCCGCGTCAGAGCCGTAGGCCTCCGCTGCCCAAACGGAGTCATAGCCCAGCCGCTCGGCCTGCTGGACGATCTCGCGCTGGTCGTCGGACGACAGCCCGAGCCCCCAGTAACCGATGTGAACGCCGAGCTTCATTGCTGCAAGATCCCTTTCAGCGACAGGAGTTCGGTTGCCGCAGGAGACGGCCTGACATACGGTGGCCCGGTCCCGACGACAGGAGAGCACCCTATGGCAACGCCCCGCGAACAAGCCCGCGCAGAACTTCGACGGTCCATCGATGTCCTGCCCGAGCGCACTCGCAGGGCGATGCTCGTCGGCCTCGGCTGGTTCCCGAGCAAGAACAAGGCCCTCAAGCGGCTCGGCCGACTCGTGAAGCGCGGCCGCATCCGGCTGGTCGGCACGGTCTGCCGCAAGCCCGGCCGGCCCGAGCACGTCTACTGCCGCTGGCGGCCGAAGCACGACCAGCTCCTGCACGCCATCGAGCGCGGCGATCCCGTCCGCGCGGAGCGCGCCATGCGCGAGCACCTCAACTACGTCCGCGACCTCGTCCGCGCGGTGGGCGCGGGGGACGCGACGCCCGGCGCGGGCACGGGCGACTGGCACGCCGACCGGACCGCCTCCGCATGATATTCCGGGCGGGCCTGCGGGGCGAGGCTGGGGCTAGGCACCGCCCCTGAACGCCTCGGCGAGCCGCTCGGCCTGCACCTGCCGGTTGACCTTGCAGTCGAGGACGAGGGGGCCGCCGAGCTCGGCCAGCCACGCCCAGCGGCCGGTCCGCCGCCCGGCGCCGAGCGTCACGTCGATGTCCCTGCCGACGGTGCGCCCCGAGAAGCCCTCCGACCCCCGGGCGACGCGTTC
>JAHWJM010000192.1 GCA_019348435.1 Actinomycetota bacterium | reverse complement strand
CCAGGCGATCCGCTCGGAGATCTCGATCTCGCCGGTGGCCGCCGCGTCGCCGAACTGCCACTCGGCGCGGTTGGCGTACGGGCGCGGGTCAAAGCCCTCCGGCGGGCCCTTGAAGTCGTGCTCGGCCTTCGTGGCATAGGCGACCTTGCCGCGGATGCGCGACAGGCGAAAGACGCGCAGCGCCTTGCGCTCGTGCGCGTAGCCGAGCAGGTAGAACTCGCCCTTGAAGAGCAGGTGGTACGGGTCGACCTTGCGCGTGCCGGTGTCGTCGCGGGCCATCGTGTAGTAGTCGAAGGTGATCGTCTTGTTGCGAAAGATCGCCGTCTCGATCTTCGCCAGGCGCTGCGAGAGCTCGTGGCCGTCGACCGACGCCTTGATGCCGAGCCCGACCGAACGCTGCTCGGGGGCGCTCATCGGATTGGAGCGACCCCACGAGATCTGCTGCAGAGCCAGGCGCAGCGGCTCGGCGTAGGCGAACTCGCCGTCGAGCAGCGACAGCGCGGTCTGCAGCGCCGCCAGCTCGGCATCGGAGAACGCGATCGCGGGCAGGTGGAAGTTCTCCGGCCGCAGCGAGTAGTTCTCCTGCTCGGCGACGCCGTCGACCGGGCGCTCGACGGTCAGCGCGATCCCCAGCGACTCCAGCTCGGAGCGGTCGGCGTAGAAGCGCCGCGCGAAGGCGTCCTCGTTCATCGCGCTGTAGCCCTCGACGTCGCGGCGGATCTCCAGCGCGGTGACCGGCCGGCGCTCGGCCATGAGGTACGAGATCAGGGAGAGCTGGCGGATGAGCTTCTCCGTGTCCTTGGCCATCCGCCACACGATAGGGGCCACTTGCGGCCCGGCGGGCCGATCGGGCGTGGACTGCCCCGCTTTTTGCGAAGACTTGCCGCTCCTTGCGCACGGGTTGTGGTGGGTCGGCAGGCGGTATAGCGTTGCGCCGGCGTGTTTGCGGTACGGCGGATGCTCAGCGTCGGCGCGGCGTCGATCCTGATGACGTTGAGCTGGACTGCGGCCGCGAGCGCACGGGACGTCGTCGTGAGGTCCTTCGACGGCACGCCGATCGTCGCCCACTTCTATCCGGCCAGCGGACTGGCCGCCGGCGAGCAGGCGCCGACGGTCCTCATCGGCCCCGGCTACGGCAACCGCGCCGATACGAAGCCCGAGCAGAACGTCGGCGACCGGATCGGCAGCGCCAACCTGCGCAACGCCGGGTTCAACGTCGTCACATGGGATCCGCGTGGGTTCGGCGGCTCGGGTGGCGTCGCGATGTTCGACTCCGCCGCGTTCGAGGGGCGCGACGTCCAGGCGCTCGTCGACTACGTGGCCGACCAGCGCGAGGCGCTGCTCGACGCA
The DNA here is from genome assembly GCA_019348435.1 of Actinomycetota bacterium. Lineage (GTDB taxonomy): Bacteria > Actinomycetota > Thermoleophilia > Solirubrobacterales > Solirubrobacteraceae > CADCVQ01. Next base: position 4,257 of record JAHWJM010000192.1, on the reverse strand, counting down.
GCGGGCGATCCCCGCGTCGGCATGTCGGGATCGAGCTATGGCGGCGCGATCCAGCTCGTCGCGGCGGCGATCGAGCCGCGGCTCGACGCGATCGTCCCGGATGTCGCGTGGCACTCGCTCGTCACGAGCTTTGCGCGCGACGGGGCGTTCAAGGCAGGATGGCTGCTGCTGATCTGCGCCGGCGGCGAGGTGCTCGGGCTCGCCGACGGCCTGATCAACCCGGCGGGCGTGCAGCTTGGCAGCACCGCGCCGCAGCTGAAGACGATGTGCGTGGAGGGCAACGTCGCCGGCCGGTTGTCGCCGGCGACCACGAGTTGGCTCGCCGAGCGCGGGCCCGCGGGGCTGCTCGACGCGATCCGCGCGCCGGCGCTCATCACGCAGGGCACGATCGACACGTTGTTCCCGCCGGAGCAGGCGGTCGCCAACTACGACGTGCTGCGCCGCAACGGCGTGCCGGTGAAGATGCTCTGGTACTGCGGCGGCCACGGCACGTGCCCCACGCCGGCCGGCGAGGCGGCTGTGCTGCGGCGGGCGGGGCTGAACTGGCTGCGCCGCTGGCTCATGCGCGACAAGACGGTCCACACCGGGCCGCGCTTCGAGTGGGTCGACGACCGCGGGGCCTGGCGCAGCGGGCCGGACTACCCGCTCGCGTCGGACGGCTCGGTCGGGGCCTCCGGAGCGGGGTCGCTGGGCCTGCTGCCGTCGGCCAGCGTCACGCTCGGGCCGCTCGTGCTCGAGACGCCGGCGCTGAGCCGGCTCGAGTTCGTCTACGACGCACCGCCGGCCGCGGCCGACGTCGTCGGCGAGCCGACCATCTCGCTGAGCTACCGCGGCCGCGCGCTGCCGGCGTCGACGTTCGTCTACGCCCAGGTGGTCGACGCCAGGACGCAGCGCGTCGTCGGCGCGCAGGTCACGCCGATCCCGGTCGTGCTCGACGGTCGGCAGCGCACGGTCAAGCGCAAGCTCGAGGCGATCGCGCTGCGTGCCCACCCGTCCTCGAATCTGCGCCTGCGGCTGCTGCCCAGCACGGCGCTCTACGGTCCGCAGCGCTCCACCGGCTCGGTCGCTTCGCTCTCCGTCACGAGCACGCTGCCGATCGTCGACGCGACGCGCTCGGGCCGCTGACGCGCTACCTCTGATCGCCCGCTGAGTTACGCTCGCAGCCGATGGCAGAGCGCCGGCCGATCTCGGCCCGCGAGGATGCAGTGGCTGGAGCAGGAGCTGGCGCAGTGGCGCGACGCCGACGCTCATGCGACGACCGCTTCACAGCGCTGCGTGAGGGCGCGCTTTACGCTCAGGCTGCCTCGCACGCCTCCCGCTCGACGACCGGTGCCGCAGCGAAATAGGCGCCGCCGCCGAGGACACGGTCGAAGCCCGACCAGCGTTCGCCGCTGGGCAGCTCCTTCTCGAGCCGATCGAAGGAGCCCAGCCGCCCGCCCAGGTTGTCGCAGAAGTGCACGAGGGTCGCCTCGCGCGTGCACGGGACGATCGGGCTGCCGTGCTGCAGCGAGCCGTGGTGGCTGAGGATGATGTGCAGCACGGCCTCGGCGGTGGCCGGCTCGAAGTCCTCGATCCCCTCGATCAGCCGTCGGATGCGGTAGTAGCCGAGCGGGATCTCGCCGTGCAGCTTGCCGGCGTCGGTCATCGCGATCGCGCTGCCCTCGAAGGCGTAGGCCTCGAGCTTGCCGATGTCGTGCAGCAGCGCGCCGGCAACGGCAACGTCGCGGTTGATCTCGGTGAACGTCGCGCTGATCGCGCTGACGGCCTGGGCGACGGACAGGGAGTGCTCGAGCAGGCCGTGGCGGTAGGCCTGGTGGAAGCGCTTGGCCGCGGGCGCCGTCCGAAAGAACGCCCACAGCGGTGACTCCATCGCGAAGACCGCCCCGAGCAGGCGTCGCAGGTCCCTGTTCTGGACGGTCGCGACCAGCGCGCGCAGGTCGTGCTCCATCTGCTCGGCCGAGCGCGGTGGGCCGTCGACGAGCTCGGCGAGGTCGAACGTGCCCGGCTCCGCGGGGCAGATCGAGCCCAGCTCGAGCTCCGCGCCGGCGCGCAGCCGCCCGCTGACGCGAACGGCCGCGCCGGGCGTCGCGACCTCGACGACGGCGGCGACGTCGTCGCGGACGATCGCCGGCAGGCTGCCCGTGCGGTCGCCGAGCACGAGGCGCAGGCAGTGGCCGCCGCTGCGCTCCGCGCGCAGTTCGGCCTCGCGCACGATCAGCACGCACTCGACCGGCTCGCCCTCCTGCAGCTCTCGCACGAACATGGCGACAACGGTGGCAAGCGACGCGGACGGACCCGCAGTTTGCGAGGAGTAGCGTTCGCGCGGTGACCTCGAGCGCGCTCATCACCGGCGGGACGGGCGGCCTGGGCGCCGCGGTCACGCAGGCGTTCCTCGACGGGGGATGGCGCGTCGTGGTGCCGGTGTTCGAGGAGTCCGAACGCCGCCGCCTGCCCCCGCACGAGCGCCTCGTGCTCGAACCCGCCGACCTGTTCGATCCCGGCTCGGCGCACGCGGTGGCGGGGCTCGCCGCCGGCGACGGCGGCGCCCCGCTGCGGGCGGTCGTCAACCTCGTCGGCGGCTTCGCCGCGGACGGCCGCGTGCACGAGACGCCGGTCGAGGCCTTCGAGGACCAGCTGCGGCTGAACCTGCGTCCGGCGTACCTCGTCTGCCATGCCGCGGTCCCGCACCTGCTGGCAAGCGACGGCGGCGGCGCGATCGTCTGCGTCTCCTCGCGGGCGGCGCGCAAGCCGTTCTCGGGCGCGGCGGGCTACGTCGTGGCCAAGGCGGCGGTGCTGGCGTTCGTCGACGCGCTCCACACGGAGTACGCCGCCGACGGGATCCGCGCGAACGCGATCCTTCCGAGCGTCATCGACACGCCGGCCAATCGTGCTGCGATGCCCGACGCCGACCACAGCCGCTGGGTGGCGCCCGCGCAGATCGCCGCTGTCGTGCGCTTCCTGTGCGAGGACGGATCGGGCGTCGTCAGCGGCGCGCACGTGCCGGTCTACGGCCGGGCGTGATGTTGCAGCAGGGCGCCGACCGGCGTAACCGCACCCGACCGCGGGGTACATTGGCCGCCATGTCGCTGCGCCGCCTCGTCACGTCGTGCGTCCTCGCGGCGATCGCCCTGCTCGCCGCTGCTCCGGCCGGCGCGCAGCCGCCGCTGCCCGGCGAGCGGATCGCCTCCGGCGTCAGCGCCGCCGGCACCAGCCTCGCGGGCCTGACCCTCGAGGAGGCCGCCGCGCGGCTGAACGAGATCCACGGCCACCGCCTGGAGAACGGCCTCGTCACGGTGCAGGCGGCCGACATCACCTGGACCTTCAAGACCGCGGACGCCGCCGTGCAGTTCGACGAGCTGCACAGCGCCAAGCGCGCGCTGTACGCCGGCCGCGTCGCACAGGGCCGGCCCGTCGACGTACGGCTCGCCGTCTCCTACGCGAAGGATCCCGTCGAGCAGTTCGCGGCGCGGATCGACAAGCGCCTGCGCCGTCCCCCGCGCGACTCGCGGCTGAAGATCTCGCTGCGCAAGGTGCGCGTCACGCATTCCAGGCGAGGCCGCGACATCAACCAGCGCGCGCTCGCCAAGAGCGTCGCCGCGAGGCTGACGAACCCGAGCCTCAATCGGGTGCTGAAGCCCAGGCTGATCTCGGTCAAGCCGAAGGTGACGGCGAACCAGTTGCGCCGCTCCTCGACCGTCATCACGATCGACCAGCGCACGTTCAGGCTGCGCCTCTTCAAGCAGCTGAAGGTCGTCAAGAGCTACCGGGTCGCCGTCGGCCAGCCGCAGTACCCGACGCCGCGGGGGCTGTTCTCGATCACCAACAAGCAGGTCAACCCGGTCTGGTCGGTGCCCAACAGCCCGTGGGCGGGCGAGCTGGCCGGCACGACCGTCACCGGCCCCGGCAACCCGCTGAAGGCGCGCTGGATGGGGATCACCGGCAGCGTCGGCATCCACGGCACGGGCGAGGGCGGCTCGATCGGGACGCGCGCTTCGCACGGCTGCATCCGCATGCACGTCTCCGACGTGATCGCGCTCTTCAGGCGTGTTCCCGTCGGGACCCCCGTGCTGATCCGCTGAGGCTCACGGCGTCGAGCAGCGGCTGGGCCTTGAGCAGCATCTCGTCGTACTCGTCCTCGGCCTCGGAGAGCATCACGATCGCTCCGCCCGAGCCGACCGTCGCGCCCGACGCGGTGGCGACGAGGGTGCGGATCACGATGCTCAGGTCGGCAGTCCCGTTCAGCGCCAGGAAGCCGAG
>JAHWJM010000191.1 GCA_019348435.1 Actinomycetota bacterium | reverse complement strand
AGGCCTGACGCCTGGAGGGGCCCCCAAGCGTCGCACCCGTTTGCAACGGTCCGGCGGGCCGTTAGATACGGCTGGCGATGGTCCAGCTCACCCTTCCGAAGAACAGCAAGATCACCAAAGGGCGGCACTGGCCCGCGGCCGAGCGCTCCAAAACGATGCGGACCTTCCGCATCTATCGTTACGACCCCGAGACGGGCGAAAATCCGCGCTGGGACACCTTCGAGGTGGACACGTCCAAGCACGGCCCCATGGTCCTGGACGCGCTCTTCCACATTAAGAACGAGATCGATCCCACCCTGGCCTTCCGCCGCTCCTGCCGCGAGGGGATTTGCGGCTCCTGCGCGATGAACATGAACGGGCGCAACGGCCTTGCCTGCACGACCGCAATCGAGGACGCGCGCGGCGAGGCGCTCGGAAGCGTCTCGGGCAGCGTGCTCTTCGCGCACTCCGGCAAGCCGGTGTCGAGCGCGCAGGTGTTCGCGCTGTCGGATCCGCGCAGCCTGCCGTGCGAAGGCGAGTGCCGGTCGCGGTGCGCGCCGACCCCGGTGCGGTGTCCGAGCGCGGCTGGCTGGCGGTCACAGCGGCGATCGGCGCGCTCGCCGAGGTCGCCGGCCTCCGGGCGCCGCGCGCTCCCGACGACCTGCGCCTGAAAGCCGGCGCGTTCGGCGGACACCTCGCCCTGCGCCTGCCGGTGTCCGCCGGCAGCGACGACGCCGAGCTCGCGGCGGTCGCCTTCGAGGAGCACGCGGCGCCAATCGCGCGGCTGCGCAGCGGCGCTCTGGCCCTGCCGGCGCACGTCCTGAGCGAGGCGGAGGACTGGCGGGTTCCGATCGCCCAGGGGCTGCGCAGCGCGGAGGCCGTCGCGCGGCTCGGCGGCCGCCCGGCCGACGGTGAGTCCGTGGCCGAGCACGAGGACGCCATCCTCGCGCTCGTCGATGCGGCCGGCGCCGGCGGCGCCGGGGGCGCAGGCGCGGCCGGACGTCCGCACGACGATCCCGACCCCGCGCGGCGGATCGCGCGGCGCATCCTGCAACGCCTCAACGGGATGGGCAAGTGGGGCGGCTACCACACCGACTTTCGCCATCTCGCGCGCGGCTTCGCCGGCAACGAGCGCGCGCTGGCGGACGAGGTCGGCGAGGCGCTCATCGCCGCCGGCCTGCTCGCCGAGAAGCCGAGCGTCGGCCAGCGACACGTCTTCCTCAACCCGCGCCGCGCGGCCGACATCCATGCCCTGATCGACCGGGGTGCGCTGCCGCCGGACCTGCGCCTGCCGTAAGTTACGGCGCCGTGCTGCTCGACACGCTGTCGACGAAGGCCTTCACCGCCCGCCGGCTCGTCGAGAGCGGCATGCTCGCGCCCACGCGTCCGGACCGCCTCGCGCGCGTCGTCAAGGCGCTGCGGGAATGGGGCCCGACCATCGCGGGCGGCTACGCCGCCTCCGCGGCCCGCTTCCCCGACGCGACCGCGCTCATCGACGACCACGGCGAGCTGACGTTCGGCGAGCTGCACCGGCGCACGAACGCGCTCGCGCACGCGTGGAGCGAGGATGGGATCGTCGAAGGCGACGCCGTGGCGATCCTCTGTCGCAACCACCGCGGCTTCGTCGAGGCGCTCGTCGCGACGTCGAAGCTCGGCGCGCATGCGCTGCTTCTCAACACCGCCTTCTCGGCGCCGCAGCTCGCCGGGGTCTGCGCGAGCGAGGCCCCGCGCGCGATCGTCTACGACGAGGAGTTCGCGGGCCTCGTCGACGCGTGCGCCGAGGGACGTGCGCGGTACGTGGCGTGGACGCAGAGCGCCTCGGCGCCGTCGAGCGCCGGCGTCGCGCTCGAGCAGCTCGTCGAGCGCGGCGATCCTTGCGAGGTCTCACCACCGCAGTCCCGGGGCCGTATCGTGATCCTCACGAGCGGGACGACCGGCGCGCCGAAGGGTGCCCACCGCAAGGAGCCGAAGACGCTCGATCCGGCCGCCGCGCTGTTGTCGAAGATCCCGCTGCGCGCCCGCGGGCGCACGCTGATCGCGGCGCCGCTGTTTCATTCGTGGGCGCTGGCGCACTTCGTCCTCGCCATCGGCCTGTCGTCGACGCTCGTGCTGTGCCGGCGCTTCGATCCCGAGGACACGCTGCGCGCGATCGACGAGCACGGGGTGACGGCGCTCGTCGTCGTTCCCGTGATGCTGCAGCGGATCCTCGAATGCGGGCCGAAGGTCGTGCGCAAGTACGACACCGGTTCGCTGCGCGTCATCGCCGCAAGCGGCTCCACGCTGCCCGGCGAGCTCGCGACGCGCGTCATGGACACGTTCGGCGACGTGCTCTACAACCTCTACGGATCGACGGAGGTCGCCTGGGCGACGGTCGCCACCCCGGCCGACCTGCGCGCCGCGCCCGGCACCGCCGGCCGACCCCCGCGCGGGACCACCGTACGCCTCTACGACGCCGACGACCAGGAGGTCGCCCCGGGCGCGACGGGGCGCATCTTCGTCGGCAACGACCTCGTCTTCGACGGCTACACCAGTGGCGACGACAAGCCGGCCATCGACGGCCTCGTGTCCTCCGGCGACATCGGCCACTTCGATGAGGAGGGGCGGCTGTTCGTCGACGGCCGCGACGACGAGATGATCGTCTCGGGCGGCGAGAACGTGTTCCCCCGCGAGGTCGAGGACACGATCTCTGCGCTGGAGGGCGTCGCGGACGTCGCCGCGATCGGCGTCGACGACGCCCGCTTCGGTCAGCGGCTGCGGGCCTTCGTCGTGCGCAGCAAGGGCTCGACCCTGAGCGAGAGCGACGTCAAGGAGCACGTCAAGGCCAACCTCGCCCGCTTCAAGGTGCCGCGCGACGTCGTCTTCGTCGACGAGCTGCCGCGCAACGCGACCGGCAAGGTGCTCAAGCGTGAGCTCGCCGAGCCCTCCGCTGCCCGAGCACGCACCCGCTGAGCGCTAGCCTGAAGAGGCCATGCCGGCCCGTACGGACAGCTTCGATCTCGGTCGCCTGCGGCTGACCTCCGGCGAAGGACGCAGGCTCGTGCTCGAGGTCGGCCTCGACCCGTTGCAGTTCGGCGGCGAGACGTACGCCATCACGCCGGAGGCGGTCGCGGCGACGCTCGACATCTCGCGCACGACGCACAACGGCTTCGCGCTGCGCCTGCGCTTCGACGCGTCGCTGCGCGGCCCCTGCATGCGCTGCCTGGAGCCCGCCCGTCCCGCGGTCTGCGTCGACAGCCGCGAGGTCGATCAGCCGGGCGACGTCGAGGAGCTGCGCAGCCCGTACGTCGAGGACGAGGTGCTCGACCTGCGCGGCTGGGCGCGCGACGCGCTGGCCCTCGCGCTGCCGGTGCAGCTGCTGTGCCGCGCAGACTGCGCGGGCCTGTGCCCGACCTGCGGCATCGACCTCAACGCGGCCGGCCCCGACCACGCGCACGAGCGCGAGCCCGACCCGCGCTGGGCCAAGCTCGGCGAGCTGAAGTTCGACTAGCTCTCAGCGCGGAAGCGCGGTCGGCGGCTGCGCGTAGGGCGCCGGGGGTGCGCTGCTGCGGCCGATGCGGGCGAGATCCTCGGGCGCGGCGACGAGCGGGCTGATCGCCGGCGCCAGCTCGATGTGCTTGGCCTCGTCGAAGAGGTCGCGGTAGCCGCTCGTGCCCAGCGGCTCGAAGTTCACGTCGATGTCGACGTATCGCGTCATGAACGAGCACGGCGCGAGCTCGCGCAGGTCGCAGCGGCGGTAGTCGACGTCGGTCGTGGCGGGCGTGCCGGCGATGCCCAGCTCGCCGTCCATCGCCTGCAGCGCGGCGTTCAGGCGCTCGACGTTGCGCCCGTAGGCGCCGGGGACGATCGCGACGCCGGAGACGAAGCCGCCGCTGTTGTGGATCGCCTCGGCCACGTCGCCGACGAGCACGAACTCGACGTCGTGCTGCTGCAGCGTGCGCAGCGTCTCGAGGAGGAGGGGATCAAGTTCGAGCTCACTCATGGCAATACCGTTCGCGCACGAGGACGCCACTCCTTCCTCCGCTCCGGTCCGGGCCGGTCCGCTGCGCTACCCTTCCGCGAGCTATGGCCGTCCCGAAGCAGAAGCAGTCGCACGCGCGCACCGCCCAGCGGCGCGCCCAGCACAAGATGGCCGCCCCCGTCTACAACGGATGCCCGCAGTGTCACAGCCCACGGCGCCCGCATCGGGTGTGCCCGGCCTGCGGCTACTACGCCGGCCGCGAGGTCGTCGCGCCGACCACGGCGCACGACCACCACGACCACTGAGGGAGGCCGGCGCGTGCCGGCCGGACACATCAGGGGGCTGATCGGTCGCTCGAATGGGAAGGGTCGCATCGAGCCGATGCTGCACGTTCCCGTCATCGCTGTGGACGCCAACGGCGCCGACCTCGGTCCGGCCGAGGTCGCCGAGGGCGCGAACATCGCCGCCGCGCAAGGCGTTCGGGTGCTGCTGTTCGGTCCCGCGGCCGAGCTCGGCGCCGCCGGCCCCGGCATCGAGGTCATCGACGCGCCGCTGTCGATCGCCAAGGAGCCCAACCCGGCCGCCGCCGCGCGCGCGAACCCCGAGTCGTCGATCGTGCGCGCCGCGCAGGCCGTCGCGGCGGGCGACGCCGACGCGCTCGTCGCGGCCGGCGCCACGGGCGCCGCGATGGCCGCCGCCTTGTTCAACATCAAGCGCGACCGCTCCTGCGCCCGGCGCTGGCCGCACAGGTGCCCGTACCGGGGGCGCCCGTGACGCTCGTCGACGTCGGCGCCAACACCGAGGTGCGGCCGGAGCACCTCGTGCAGTTCGCGTTCATGGGCGCGGCGCTGGCGCAGGTCGTGCACGGCGTCGACCACCCGCGCGTCGCGCTGCTGTCGGTCGGCGAGGAGGAGACGCGCGGCTCGCCGCTGACGATCGACGTCCACGCGCGCCTGACGGCGGCAACGGGCCTGAACTTCGTGGGCAACATCGAGGGCCACGCGCTCGTCGACGGCCGCGCCGACGTCGTCGTCACCGACGGCTTCACCGGCAACGTCGCCCTGAAGGTCATGGAGGGCGTGTCGGACAAGATGATCGCCCTGCTCAAGGAGACGGCGGTCTCCAGCCAGCGGGCCAAGGCCGGCGGGCTGCTCATGCGCCCGGCGCTGCAGGCGTTTCGCGACGAGATCTCGCCCGAGACCGCCGGCGGCGCCTACCTGCTCGGGCTGCGCAAGATCGGCGTCGTCGGTCACGGGCGCTTCACGAGCCGTGGCTTCGCGCACGCGATCCTGCTCGCGGCGCGCGGCGTCAACGGCGACATCACCGGGCGCACGCACGAGGCGCTCGCTCGCGCCGCTGCGCTGCGCAAGCCGGGCGCGGCGCTGTCCGAGAGCGGCTCTACCGTGTCTGCGCAATGACCCGAGACGAAGTCTTCGCGATGGTCCAGGCGCACCTCGTCGACGAGCTCGAGGTCGACTCGGGCCGGTCGGCTGGATACCGCAGATGCGGGACGCTCCTGGTGGCGCGCGACAACGATGACAATGCCGCCTTGAACGAGCTCTTCGCGTTCCAGCAGCGCCTCGGACTGCAGGTCGAGCGGCTTCGCAGCGCGGAGCTCCGTTCGCGCGAACCCGCGTTGGCTCCGTCCGTCCGCGGTGGGATCTTCGTGCAGGGCGATCACCAGATCGACAACCGCGCTCTCGTC
>JAHWJM010000190.1 GCA_019348435.1 Actinomycetota bacterium | reverse complement strand
GTAGCGTGCGCGGGGTGCGCCGGCGCACCGCGATGATCCTCGACGAGGCCGGCCTTGACCGGGCGGCGGCGGCGGCGCTTGTCGCTCTCGGATGGTTCGAGGCCGCGTTCGGTCAAGGGGTCGTGCACCCCTGGGAGCAGGCGCTGCTCACGCTCGGGTGGACGGTGCCGCTGATCTGGCGGCGACGCTGGCCGGTTGCTGTTCTGGCGATGGTCGTGCCCTTCGGTCCGATCCTCGACCTCGTCAACGAACAGGGCGGCGTGACGTCCTATGTGCTCGCAGTGATCTTTGCCTCGTTCACGGTCGGCCGGCACCGCGACCGTCCGGTCACCTGGGCTGGTCCGGTGCTGGGCGTCGGCTTCTTCTGGGTGATGGCGGCCCTGACCGGCGGCCATTTCAGCGACTACCTGTTCACAGCATTGCTGTACGGCGGGGCGTGGGGCGTGGGCTACGCGCTGCGCCAGCGCGCCACGCGCATCAGTGAGCTCGATCAGGAAGCCCAGGATCTCAGGGAGCGTCAGGCCGAGCGCGAGCAGCGCGCGATCACCGAAGAACGGGGGCGCATCGCGCGCGAATTGCACGACATCGTCTCGCACAGCATCAGCGTCATCACCATCCAGGCGCAGGCCGTACGCCGCCGGCTTCACCCTGATCAGACCTCGGAGATCGACGACCTGCAGGACATCGAGGAAACCGCCCGCCAGGCGATGGCGGAGATGCGCCGGCTGCTCGGCGTGCTGCGCGCCGACGGCCCCGCGGCGCTCGCGCCGCAGCCCGGGCTCGAGCAGCTCGGCCGGCTCATCGCCGACACGCGCGCCGCCGGCGTCGTAGTCGACGTCCGCACCGAGGGAGACCCCGTCGCGCTGCCGCCCGGACTCGACCTCACCGCCTACCGCGTCGTGCAGGAGGCGCTGACGAACTGCCGCAAGCACGCGCCCGGTGCATCGACAGCCGTCGTGATCCGTTACGACCACGACTGCGTCGAGTTGCAGATCGAGAACGACGGGGGCGACGTTCCGGTCTCGGCCGCCGACGACGGGCATGGGCTGATCGGCATGCGCGAGCGAGTCGCGCTCTATGGCGGGACACTCGAGGCCGGTCCTGGCGCGGACGGCGGCTTCGCGGTGCGCGCCAGGCTTCCCCGCCGCCAGGAGGCACCGGTATGAGGATCACCGTCGTCATCGCAGACGACCAGGCGATGGTCCGCGCCGGCTTTCGATCCCTCCTCGGCAACGAGTCCGACATCACGGTCGTCGCCGAAGCCGTCGACGGCGAGAGCGCCATCGCGACCGTCCGCAAGCACGTGCCGGACGTCGTGCTGATGGACATCCGAATGCCGGTCCTCGACGGTATCGCCGCGACCAGGCAGCTCGTGGCCGACCACAGCCCCAGCCGCGTTCTGGTGCTCACGACCTTCGACCTCGACGAGTACGTCTTCGACGCGCTGCGCGCCGGCGCCAGCGGCTTTCTGCTCAAAGATGCCACCGCCGAGCAACTCGTCGCGGCGATCCGGACGATCGCCGCCGGCGAAGCGCTGCTGGACCCTGCGGTCACGCAGCGCGTCGTCGACGCGTTCGCCCGCACAGCACACGACAACCGCCAGCCCCCGCGCGAGCTCGCCGACCTGACCAAACGCGAGCTTGAAGTGCTGCGGCTCGTCGCACGCGGCCTATCCAACCCCGAGATCGCCCACGAGCTCATCGTCAGCGACGCGACCGCCAAGACACACGTCAGCAACGTGCTGTCAAAGCTCGGCCTGCGCGACAGGGTGCAGGCGGTCGTCTACGCCTACGAAAACCGGCTTGTGGAACCCGGCGCCGAACAGCGCCGGACATGACACCGCATTCGCCAACGCAGCCTTCGTTGAGGTTCGGCTGTGAGACGCCCGTGGCTGCCGCTGTCGCGTTGGTCCCGGATCGGATCGCGATGAATGAAGCGCGGACGGAAGCTCAGACGACGGCTCGGACCGCCCCGCGCGCGGCGTTCTTGATGCGCACGTCGTCGCCCGGCGCCGCGGCTGCGAGCTTCTCGAGGCCGCGGCGGGTGAGCACCGCGGTCAGCGCACCAGCGCCGCCGGCGACTCCCACCGCGATCACCCAACCCGGCATCACCCGGCGCAACGCCATGATTGGAAGCGAGCCGAGGGCGATCACGCCAACAGCCCCAGCGGCGCCCGCGCCCGCCAGCAGCTGCACGCCCTTGACCGCGCCGGCCGTCCGCTGGTTGGCCTCTGCGCGAAGTTGCTCGATCTCGCGGCTGACGGTGTCACCGAGGTCACGCACCATCTGCGCAATGAACTCACCCGCCGCGGTACCGTCTGAATGCGTAGCCGAGTCGCGTCTGTCGTCTTCGCTCATTGTTGCTCTCCCGAGTCCGGTGGCCTCGCCACGCCGTACCCCCGTCAGCGGATTTCGCGACCCGAGATCCCGGCCCTGGATGGGGAACGAGCTCGATCGAGCGTGCCTTAGCCGAGAGCGGCAGCGAGCCGACTGCGAGTCCGTCCGAGTTAGCCCTCGCGCATGAGGCGTTCGAGCCCCGACCGCAACCGGCCGTAGTCCTCGTCGCCGAGTAGGGCCGCGAACTCCCGTTCCATCTGCGCGATGGTCCGGCGTCCCGCCCGGTAGCCCTGCAGCCCGCGCTCGGTGTAGACGACCAGCTTCGCGCGGCGGTCTTCCGGGTCAGCGCGTCGCGCGACGTAGCCGAGCGCCTCGAGGTCGTCGATGATCTGGGTGAGCGCCTGACGTGTGAGCCCGGAGCGCTCGGCGAGCTCGCTCGCCCGCGTCCCGTCGACGTCGAGGTGGCGGAGCACCGCATGGTGCGTCGGACGGATCTCGGTTGCGCCGGCGGCGTGGAGCCCCTCGTGGAGACGGCGCTCGAAGAGGGCGAACGTTTCGCGCAGGAGGCGGCCGATGTGCGGGTCGGGCGGCTCGGTGCGCGCTTATCCAACCGCTTGAACTCCGTCGGCGGGACATGCGGGGCGTAGCTCACGACTCGATACGTCGTGACGGAATCTCATCGGCTCGTCGCGACTAGGCTGGGCGCGGCGTCCGGCACGTCGGCGGCCGCCGGGTACGCAACGACGGCGGAGAGCCCGAGGCGCCGGCCGAGCCACGCCAGAGGCCCGAAGACGGCGCGCTGGACGAAGAGCGGAGGGCGCTCGAGGTAGAGCTCGTCCTCGTAGTCGTGCACCACGAGCGCGAGGTCGAGAAGGTTCCGGGGAACGCCATCGGCGCGCGTCGCGCCCGTGGCCGCGAGCGCCGCGAGCGTCTCGAGGACGGTTTCGGGCGCCAACGCCGGGCGGAACTCCACCAGAAGACGGACCGGCCCCTCGGCATCGTTCCAGACCGTGTGCGGCGCGCCGGGCGGAACGACGAGCGCTTCGCCCGTCGCATGCACGCGCTCGCGACCATCGACATAGGAGCGGATCCGGCCCTCGAGGACCTCGAAGCGCTCCTCCTGCCGTCGATGGACATGCTTCGGGCCGGCACGCCATCCGGGGCCGCCCATCCACTCGAGTTGCAACAGCGTGCCGTCGGTATCGGCCGCCGTCTGGTGAAACACCGTCCGCTGCGGCGCACGTTGTCCCGGTTTGCGTTCCTTCGGCGTGTCGGGCGCCTGCGCGATCAGATCCAGTTGCGGCGCCTGAACAGCACGTACAGGCTGACGCACACAGCGATCATCAGCGCAAGCGCGAAGGGATAGCCCAGATACCAGTGCAGCTCCGGCATGTGGTCGAAGTTCATGCCGTAGATCGTTCCGACGAGCGTCGGCGCGAACAGGATCGCCGCCCACGCGGAGATCTTCTTGACCTCCTCGTTTTGCGCGTTGGACACCTCGCTGAGGGCCTTGGTCTCCAGCGTGAGGTTGACGTTGAGGATGTTCTGCAGCAACTGGCGGAAGCTGTCGGCCTGCTCGTGGATGCGCAGCGCATGATCTTGGACGTCACGCAGATAGCGTTGCTCCTCCTCGTCGACATGCGGTTCGGTCATGAGCCGCTCCAGCATCGGCACAAGCGGCTTGGTGGCGCGCTGGAAGGCGATCACTTCGCGCGTGAGCTCGTAGATGCGGCGCGAAACGCGGGTCTCGCCGGCGAAGACCTCGTCCTCGATCTCGTCGATGTCGTTCTCGACGCCTGCCACGACCGGGGCGTAGTCGTCGACGACGCGGTCCATGATCGCGTGGAGGATCGCAACCGCGCCGCGGCGGAGCAGGTCTGGCCGGCTCTCCAGCCCTCGGCGGACACGCGCCAGATCGGGCGCCTCGCCGTGGCGCACGGTGATCACGAACTGCGGCCCGGCGAAGACATGCACCTCGCCGAATTCGACGGTCTCGGTCTCGTCGATGTAGCGCGCGGGGCGCAGAACGCAAAAAAGCGTGTCGCCGTAACGCTCCAGCTTGGGGCGCTGATGGGCGTGCACGGCGTCCTCGACGGCCAGGTCATGTAGCTGGAACTCCCGCGCCACGTCGGCGAACTCCTCCTTCGTGGGGCGGTACAGGCCGATCCATGCCACGCCGCCGTCGTTGCGACACGCGACGCGCATCGCCGCCAGATCGGCGTGCTCGCCGGTTCGCCGGCCATCACGGTAGATCGCGCGATCGACGATCATGCGCCCGACCTTACCCTGAGGCGGGGTCCGCCCCGCCGCTGGTGATGACGCGTCTCGTCTCGGACGAGCGGTCGGTCGCCGGCCGACGCGGGTCACGGCGCGCACGTTGGGGCGGGCGCACCGCGCGCAGCGCTCTCTCGAGGTGATCAGCGACGGCTGTGTCCGAGTCCGACGTCGCGGGCTTGCGCCACGGCGGCGGCGCGGTCGCTGACGCCCAGCTTCGTGAAGATGTTCGACACGTGATTGCGGACGGTCTTGTCGCTCAGGAAGAGTCGCTCTGCGATCGCCGCGTTCGTCAGCCCGCGGGCCATGAGGTCGAGGATCTCGGCCTCGCGCTCGGTCAGCTGTGGTAGAGGCCGGGTCGCGGGTTCGGCGGTCGCCAGAGCGGCCAGCGCACGCGTCGCGGCGATGCCGCCGAAGACGGCCTGGCCGGCGGCTACGGCTGTCACGGCGTGCACGATCTCGCTGGGGGTGGCCTCCTTGAGGAGATAGCCGCGGGCGCCGGCCTGCACGGCGGCCACGATCGTGTCGGCGTCCTCGAGCATCGTGAGGGCGAGGACGGCGACCGTAGGCTGCTGGGCGGTGATGAGGGCCGTCGTCTCGATGCCGTCCATGCCAGGGAGATGGAGGTCCATGAGTACGACGTCGGGCAGCACGGCCGCGACGACCTCGACGGCCTGCTCTCCGGTGGCGGCCTGTCCGACGACCTCGATCGTGTCAAGGTCGCCGAGCAGCGCGACCAGCCCGGCGCGGAACATGGGATGGTCCTCGACGACGACGACGCGGAGCATCGGCGGTCGTGGGTCAGCGCTCATCGCGCGCGTTCAGTGGCAGGCGTGCGAGAACTTCGGTGCCGCCCTCTGCGGGGCGTCGGATCGTGCACGAGCCGCCGAGCGCGGCGGCGCGTTCGCGCATCGAGGGCAGTCCGACGCCTTCGCCGGCGTCGGGCGAGATCCCGTCGCCGTCGTCGATCACCCGCAGCTCGAGCTCGTCTGCGGCGGTGAAGGTGACGCGGCAGCTCGCTGCGCCGGAGTGGCGGGCGGCGTTGGCGATG
>JAHWJM010000018.1 GCA_019348435.1 Actinomycetota bacterium | reverse complement strand
TCTCGCGGCCCTGCTGGTCGGCTTCCGGCCGCGGCACAGGCTCATGTTGACGCACCGGAAGGTAAAACACCAGTCGCTCCGCCGCCGCGCTCGGTGCGGCGCCCGGACCGGTGGCGGTGCGATCGCGTCGAGGCTCAGCCGGAGTCGTCGAAGCTGGTCGAGCCCGGGTTCTGCTCTCGCTCGGGCGACCTCTGCGGCGGCGGCGCGGCCGGTGGAGGGGGCGGGGCCGGCGGGGGCGGTGCGGCCTGCCGAGCGGGACGTGGGGGAGGCCGCCGAGCCGCCGGCGCCGGCGGTGGGGCAACCACCGGCCGCGGGCGTGTGGCCGGACGGCGGGCGTCGCGTCGCGAACGGGCGCCGCGCAGCGGCGACTTTCGCACGGGGCGGCCGATCTTCAGCGTCAGCGGAATCGTTCGACCGGCGATCTGAAGCTGTGCGTCACGCTCCGTCAGCAGGCGCTGCGTGAACGCCGAGCGCGGCTCGAAGCGCAATCTGGCGCCTACGGCCGCTCCGGGAGCCAGGGGCTTGAGCGCGAACTGGAGGCGGTCGTAGGGGAGTGCCGCGCCACCCGACAGCAGCATCGGCGGTCGCAACGTCACGCGGCGATCGCCCCGGTTGTCCAAGCGCACGTGAACGGTGACGCGAGCGGCATGGCGGTTACGGCCGGCCGATGAGGCCGACGGATGAAGGATCGCCGAGATGACTCGAACGTCCACGGCGGCGGCCGCCGGAACCGATCCTTCGCGCGTCGAGCGGGTTGAGGCGGGCAGGGCCACCACCACGAGTGGAGCGACGACGGCCGCCACGAGCGCTGCGTCGCCCACCGCCCGTAGCCGACGCCTCTCTCGGCGCCGTGGCGCCTTCGGCGCGAGGCGACGGTTCGTGAGCCAGGCCACCGCGAATGCCGCCAGCCCGAGAGCCCACAGCAGGACGATGCCGGGCTGGCCCAGGCCAGCGGTCACGCTCAGTCCGATCGAGCAGTCACGCTCGATCTCGGGTCCGCACGTCGCGTCGCTCCGCTCATAGAGCAGCAGCCACGCGGTCATCGTCAGCGTCCAGACCAGCGGGAACCACACAGTCAGTCGCGATGAGCGCATGGCTCAGCGGCGGCCCGCAGGCGCGTGCGGACGCGCTGCGGCCATCGTGATGAGCATGCCTAACAAGAGGAGCGCGCACATGAGCCCCGCGGCCGCCGCGGAGACCGGCCCGACCCGCGGGGGAAACGGTCCGGGAAGCTGGGCGGCCAAGCGGTCGAGCAGTCGTGTCGGCTCGACACGCGAGTCGGGCGGCAGCACGACGAACTGAGCCGTGTCAGCAGCGATCATGCGTTGCAGGTTGTCGGCCTCCAGTTGCACCAGCGCACGCTGCCAGGGCGGAAGGTCCTCAGCGATCCTCGAGATGATCTTCTGCCGTTCCTCATGGATTCGTAGCTGTTGTGCTTGCGTCAGCGAGCTCGGCGCGGGCGCGGGTGAGGGCGGCGCCACGACATCCGCCGGCTGTGCGCCGATCATGCGTTCCAGGACCGCCGCCCGCCGCGTGAGGAGCGCGCGCCGGCGGGACGGGAGCGTATCGCCGACGCTCGCGATGAGGTGCTGCCACCGCTTCTGCGCCTGGCGCCGCGTGGCGCGCCTCGCGGCGTCGAGCAGCGTGGAGCGAAGCGGCCCCGCCAACCGGTTGGCGTCGCTCGGGAGATCGGTGGCGACGCTGACGACGAAGCTGAGCGTGCCGTCCCGCGCACTGCGCTGCACGGTGACGCGCCGGGGGTCGTAGAGGTTGTCGTCTCCGACCAGGCGCGCCATGTCCGAGCGCAGCTGAGGCTCCTCGAGCGCGGAGCGCAGGGTGGCGGCTGCCGCGCGGGCCTCGCTCGCTGGATCGGGCCGGGGCGCCGTCACGCTGACGTCGTCCCAGTGCACGACCCGAACAGCGACGTCCGCATCCTCGCGGCCAATCCCGTGCGGGTCCTGGAGGTCACGCAGGACGAGGGAGCCCTCCAGGTCCTGCGGTGATATCTCGTAGTCGGTCGACACCCACTGCCACACGCCGCGGCGCCCGGGATCGGCCAGCTTCTGGGCGAGCTGCGTACTGCCCGAGAAGCCCTCGAGGAAGACGCCCGGCTGGCCTCCGCGGCCGTTCGGCGAGATATACACCCAGGCCTTGGACCGGT
This sequence comes from Actinomycetota bacterium, assembly GCA_019348435.1. Taxonomy (GTDB): domain Bacteria; phylum Actinomycetota; class Thermoleophilia; order Solirubrobacterales; family Solirubrobacteraceae; genus CADCVQ01. The sequence goes on along the minus strand of JAHWJM010000018.1, from coordinate 13,253 downwards.
AGATGCCGGCCCGCGGGAAGACGAGGTACGTGTGCGCTGCGTTCGTATCTGACGGAACCCGCTGTCGGCTGGAGGAGCGCAGCGAGGCCCTGCCCGTATGCGCGAGCCGCTCGGAGCGGAGCACCTTGAACGCCGACCCATCGCCCCAGCTGCTCCTGTCGTGCTCGAAGCCTGGATTGGCGACGAGGTTCACCTCGTCCGGCGCCGGCAGGTTGGCCTCGTTGGACAGCACGCGCACATCGTCCCAGTGGAGCACCTGGTCCTGCGGAAGCGCCGCCGGCGTGCGCAGGACGATCCGTCCTTCGACGTTCTGCGGCTCGACGACGTAGTCACTCGAGATCAGCTGCCAGCGACCGCGCAGAGAGGCATCGCCCGTCCGCCCGCCCACGCGCTCGCTCCCCGAGAAGCCCTCGAGCGCGACCTCCGGCGGGCCTCCGCTGTAGCCGCTGGGCAGGCGAACCCACGCCTGGACGCTGTAGCGTCCGGCGGACGGTAGAACGGCCTTGGTCCAGGCGATCCTGCCGTCGGACGGGATCTCGCGGGTACGGATGGAGGCCAGTGCGGCCGCACCCGAGTAGACGGCCTCCGTCGAGCGCCTCAGCGCGACCCCGTGCGCCGGCTGCCAGCCCTTCACGTCGACCTGAAAACCCGGGTTGGCGACGACCGTGCGGACGGCCGGGAGAGCGTCGCTGCTCCCTCCAACGTTGCCGGGAGGCGTCGTGGGAAACACCTCGAGCGTCGTCTCGAACTGCGAATCGCGCAGCAGGCTCACCGCGACCGGGACGAGGACGAGTACCAAAGGAATCAGCAGCGCGTAGCGCGAACGCATCCAACCAGGAAGCAAGCCGATCAGCGCTCGTACGCTCATGCCGTTTGACCGGCTTGCCGCGGTGCTGCCCGGCGCGTGGGTTCCGGCGCAGCGGACGCACTCCAGAGAGCGACGCCGAGAAGCAACCAGGCCAGAACCTTCCCGGGCTGCTCGATCGCCTCGGAGGTCCAGGCGAGCAGGAAGAACGCCGCGGACGAGGTGACGGCCGCGGTCCCCAGCCCGCGCAGAGGCATCCGGCGTCGCGTGACTCGCGCGGCGATCGCGATCAAGGCCCCGAAGACGCCGAGCATGAACGGGACCGCCCCCAGCGCCCCCTGCTCCTGGAGGACCTTCAGGTAGCTGTTGTCGGCGAAGGCCTGCACTCTTCCCTCGCTGTCCTGTGTGGCACTCCCGACGGTCCCGAGGCCGGTCCCCAGCGGATGGGCCTGCACCTCGTCCAGCGATTCACGCCAGCGCTCGACGCGCGTCGTCAACGAGGGGTCCGAGAGTGGGTCGAGCAGCCCGGCGGCGCGATCCTCGACGGCCTGTGAGCCGCCGGACACCGCGTTCGGGACGAGCGCGCCGAGCGCGATCAGGACGACGAGGAGCGGGGCCGCGGCCAAACCGAGCGCGATCTTTCTCCTTCTCGCCAGGCCGCTCGCGAACGTCAGCAGGGCCGCGGCGCACAAGACGCCGCCGGCGACCGCCACGAGACTCGCACGGACGTAGCTGCCGACGAGCGCGACGAGTACCAGGGCGAACCCGAACCAGGCAGCGAGCCGCAGGCGGAAGAATGCGAGGCCGAGCGCGAAGAGGAACACTCCCGCCGGCACGAGGAAGCTCGCGAGGCCGATGGCGCTCGAGAAGGAGCCCGAGTTGCGGAAGATGACGCCATCCTCGCTCGGCACGAGCGCGGTCGTGGAGCGGGCGAAGGCCGCCGCGCGCTCGGTTTCCGATGGACCGGCGACGGCTCGGAAGGCGGCATACGCCGCGATCACGAGGAGCACGCCGACGAGCGCGTTCACGACGGGCGCGGGCCGGCGCCTGGCCAGCAGCATCGCCCCGGCCACAACGGCCACCACGTACCCCTGCGACAGCCGAAAACCGGCCAACGCCGAGTCGATGTCGGCAAACAGGAAGAGCTGCACGAGCGAGATCGCGATCCAGGTCGCCAGCAGGGCGAGCGCGATGCGAATCCAGCCGCCCACGTTCCTCCAGATCTCGAGGAGCGCGCGACCCCGATCCTGACGCACGATCCCGAGCACGGCCACGAGGAAGCCGAAGTCGATGACGGCGGCCCCGACGGCCTCCGGCGTCACGCCAAGCGCGGGAAGCTCTCTTGCGAGGCCGAGCTTGATCGTGCCTTCGAGGCCGTAGAGGAGGATTGCGCCGACGAGCGCGAACGGCGGCGCGACCACGGCAAGCCAGATGATCAGGACCAACCCCAGGACGACGAGCGTGAGCGCAGGCCAGACCGCGGTGAGCGCTGCCAGCGCGAGGACGACGGGTACGATCAGTACGGCTGCCCGCCAGCGCACCGCGTGCGACGGCCGGTTGTGCGGGTGATTATCGGCGAGTTCTCGCGTCGAGAGTCTCTCGGGGCTCTCGACGGTCATCTCACGTCCCCGAGAACGCGGGCGGTTCTGCCTGTATCGCGCGATGCGCGAACCCGCTCGACGACGTCTCCGAATGCCTCCACGGCGACCTCCTCGCTGAACTTCGCGGCCACCCGTTGGCGTCCGTTGCGCACGAGCTCCTCGCGCAACGCGCCGTCGCGCCACAGCCTCAGGACGGCTGCCGCCAGCGCTTCATGGTCCTCGGCGGCGAACAGCAGCGCTTCCTTCCCGTCGCGGACGATCTCCGGAGTGGCTCCGACGCAGGCCGCCACGACCGGGCAGCCGGCAGTGATCGCCTCGATGGCAACCCGGCCGAACGCCTCGTTGAAGCGCGCCGGATTGACCACGATGTCCGCCGCTGCGTAGAGATCGGCGATCGGGTCGACGAGCCCGACGAAGACGATCGCATCCTCTACGCCCAGACGGCGCGCGAGCGTCTCGAGCTCTTGCCGGTAGGCGAGATCGCCGGCTCGCGGGTGGGGGACACCGGCGATCACGCAGCGGACACCGGGAAGCTCCTCGCGCAGCCGCGGCAGCGCCCGGATGACGACATCCTGACCGCGCGCGCGTGTGATGTTGCCGATCACCGCGATGCACGGATCCGCCTCGCTCAGGCCGTGCAGCAGGCGAAAGCGCGCGCCGTCGCCGCCGGTATACGTTCCGTTCACACCTGGGTAGATCGTTCTCAGCAACCGTGTCCGCATCGGCGCGAACTGCTGCGCCACGGTTTCCGAGCAGCAGACGACGGCGTCGGCGAGCGCCGCCGTCACGCGAACCGTCCCCGCAGCCGCGAGCGAACGGCCCCGGCTCATCACCAGTCGCTTGGCGAGGATCTCACCGACGAAGACGACCGTGGGGACCCGTTGCAGGCGGGCGGCCACGAGAGCCGCCGGAACCGACGCCGTCACGACGACGATCAGATCCGGTCGGACCTGCCGTACCAGACGGCTGAAGGCCAGGATGTCGGCCGCGAACCGGGCTGCGTACGGACCGACCGCTCGAACGCCATCCGGGTATGTCAACGCGTCGAACCGGGCCACTCTCGTGGCCCCGATGGTTTCGTAGAGCGCAGCAGCCGATCCTGGCCCCGGCACGACCGTGATCACGCAACTGCGCTCGGCGAGCGGCGAAAGCCAGGAGAAGACGTGCTGCGGAGGGCCGGCGGCCGCTTCGGAGTGCAGGACGACCAGCGTGCGCCTCGTGTGCTGACGCCCACGATCATTCACCGAGGCGACACGATACGCAGAGCGCGGCACAGAGGAGCCGGCGATCATGATGCAGCAGTCGAAGCCGTCATCCGGGCGCGCACGTACCGCCGTCGCCATGCATCCAGAAGGTCGACGGTGATCTCCGAACGTGGGGGTGGCGTCGCTCGCGCATCGCAGCTTCGCCAACCGCGGACGCGCGCGATGCCCGGCCGCAGCGAGCGGTGCTGGCGCGCCAGCAGCAGCACGGCGATCGCTTCAATCGCCAGGGCCGCCGGTGCGCTGCGCAGGTCGCGAAGGACCCCGTATTTGCGCAAGAGGTAGCCGCGGCTGAAGCCGACGAGGTTCGCCTTTGCCAGCGAGCGGTACCCGAGCGTGCCGGATCCGGCGTGCAGCGCTCGCGCGCGCGGCGCCAGCGCGCATGTTCCGCCGACTGCGCGCAGCCGGATGGCGAGATCGACGTCCTCGCAGTACGCAAAGAAGCTCTCATCGAACCCGCCCACCTCCAGAAACGCCGACAGCCGATATGCCGCCGCACCGCCCGACGGGCCGAAGGGCGCGGGCACCGGCCTCTCGAGCCGGGAGACCGGCTGATTGTGCAGGTAGTCCGCAGCCGCCAGCGTCCGGTCGAGCTCGACACCCGCGGTCTCTATCCGGTCGGGTGTCAGCTCCTGCAGGAGAACTCCGGCCGCCATGGCAGCCCCCGCGACGATGGGCTCGACGAGCGCGTCGAGAAATCCGCTCTGGGGCTCGATGTCGTCGTTGAGTACGACGAGGATCTCCGTCCGCGCCATCAGCGCGGCACGATTGACCGCAGCGCCGAAGCCGAGGTTCGTCTCCATCGTGACGACCCGCGCCGCGGTCTGTGAAAGCAGCGAGCGCGTGTCCTCGGCGAGGCCGTTGTCCGCGACGATCACCTCGAGATCTGGACTGCTAGACGTCAGCGATCGAACGAGGCGTACGAGCGCCGTGCCGCCTGACAGCGACGGGATGACGACGGTAGCCGACAGATCCGACGGGTGCCGCTCGCCCGGTTCGCGCCACGCCACAGCTCGACCAGGGGCTGCGTCGGATGATCGCGGCAGCGCTGGCACGTACTCCCTAATACGCACCGCGCCGACCGGCGACGGCGGCGACCGTCAGCGCGAGGAGAAGGACGTCGCGCGCGATCGAGTAGTTCTCGATGTACTCCCGCTCGACGGCGAGCCGCTCCTCGAACGTCAGCTGGCCGCGGCCGAAGACCTGCATCGGCCCGGTTATCCCGGGCTTGACGTCGAGGCGAAACCGCTGCTCGGAGCCGTACCGCTCGACGAGCTCGACCTGCTCGGGACGGGGGCCTACCAGGCTCATCTCGCCCTTCAGGACGTTGACCAGCTGCGGAAGCTCGTCGAGGCTCGTGCGGCGCAGGATCCTGCCGACGCGCGTAACCCGCGGATCACATTCGAGCTTGAAGACGGGCTCGGGCAGGCGATCGACCGAAACCACCTCCGAGAGCCGGGCTTCGGCATCGCAGGCCATCGTGCGGAACTTGTAGATCGTGAACGCACGGCCGTAGCGTCCCGCTCGCCGCTGCGAGAAGATGATCGGGCCCGGGCTGTCGAGTCGTACCGCCAGCGCCACCACCGCGGCGACCGGAAGCAGAACGATCGATGCCGGCAAGGCGACGCTCACGTCCAAGACTCGTTTGAGCACGAGCGTCGAGCGTGACGCATGCCAGGTGTTGTACTCCAGGACCGGAAGGTCGGCGATGTGTCTCAGGTCGACGGCCGTCCCGAACATTCCGCGGACCGGTGGAACGACGCTCAGCTTGATCTTGAGCTCGCGACAGACGCGCACGAACCTGGCAAGCACATCCTCGTTGAGGTTCTGTGACGCGAGGATGACCCGGTTCACGCCGGCGAGCCGCTCTGCCGCGTGCGCGTCGCCGGGCCGCGCGATCTCGGTCGGGACGACGTTGACGACCCGTACGTGCGTGTCGGGAAACAGCTCGAGCTTGCGTCGCGCCGCCCTCGAAAGCGCTCCGTCGCCGACGATCATCACCCGCTCCGGCGGGATGATCCGGCGCCAGGCGAACCGCGCGAGGGCGCGCAAGAACAGGCCCGCGACGATGGCGACGGCGAAGACGCCGGCGAAGACCCGGTCGAACGTGTCCGTCGAAGTCGCCACCATGAGGAGCCCGAGCCCGAGCGTGCCGGTCAGCGCCCACGTCAGCAGCTGCGGAGCCTCGTCGACCGTCAACGGGCGCAGGGCGCGGTGATCGCGGTCATAAAGACCCTGCAGCTTGGCGAGCAGCACCCAGACCGGGACGTAGGCGAGCGAGACGACGGTTGCGCCGCGGTCGCTTGTCAGCGCCTCGACGGCGCCACACACCAGCACCGCGGTGAGCACGTCCGCGGCAACGAGCATGCGACGGCGATACGAATCACGGTTCTGGACGCGGCGCCTCGCGCGCTTGGCAGCAGCGCCGGACGCGCGACGCTCCTGCGCCGGCGCGATGTGGGCGTCGTTGCACCCGCGCGGACGCGCGAGTTCGGACTCCGTCGACGGCCTGGTTCCGGCCTCCATGCGTTCAGATCTCTCGGTTCCCAGTCATGATGCCCTCCCGTGGCGCTATGGCTGCGGCGATCGATCGCGCACTCTACCTTATGGAGTATCGGGAGAAAAGCGGTCAGTGACGGCGCGTTGTCCTAAGCCCATGCCGCCCGTGGCCCGGTCTCAGCTCTCCCGGCGGCGACCCGTACCCTGATCTGCGACCTGCCGGACGTCGTCCTGTCGACCGATCCGCCAGCAGGACCAACCAGATGGACCAGACAACCCCCGCCCGTCGCACCACCGTCACGGTCCGGCCCTCGAGCGGCTGGGTCTCGATGCGATCGCGTGAGCTCTGGGACTACCGCGAGCTCTTCTACTTCCTGACGTGGCGCGACATCAAGGTCCGCTACAAGCAGACCGCCTTCGGTGCGGCGTGGGCGGTGCTGCAGCCGTTCCTGACGATGGTCGTCTTCAGCCTCTTCTTCGGGAGCCTCGCCGGAATTTCGTCAGGCGACGTGCCGTATCCGGTGTTCGCGTTCGCCGCGCTCGTGCCGTGGACGTTCTTCGCGACTGCGGTCGCCCTCGCGGCGAACAGCCTCGTCGAGCAGGAGCGCATCCTGGCGAAGGTCTACTTTCCGCGGCTGATCGTCCCGGCGGCCGCCGTGCTGGCCTGTCTCGTGGACCTCGCAATCGCCTTCGTCGTCCTGCTGGGCATGATGCTCGTCTACGGGATCGTGCCGTCGGCCGCGATCGTGACGCTGCCGTTCTTCGTGATGTTCGCCGCGGCCACGGCGCTCGCGGTGGGCCTCTGGCTGTCGGCGCTGAACGTCCAGTACCGGGACGTGCGCTACGTGATCCCGTTTCTGGTGCAGTTGTGGCTGTTCGCCTCGCCGGTGGCCTATCCCTCCAGCCTCGTCCCGGAGCCGTGGGACGCCCTCTACGGCCTCAATCCGATGGCGGGCGTGATCGAGGGCTTCCGCTGGGCGCTGCTCGGCGAAGCGCCCCCTCCGGGGCCGATGCTCGCGGTCTCCGTGGCGGCGACTGCGGCCCTGCTTGTGGGGGGGCTCTTATACTTCCGCCGCATGGAACGGTCGTTCGCGGACGTCGTGTGACCGATGCCAGATGTCGCAGTCCGCGCGGTCGAGCTCGGCAAGATCTATCGCATCGGCGAGCGGCAGTCCTATCAGACGGTGCGCGACGTCGTCGCCGCGGCTGCGCGCAGCCGGCTGCGTCGGCTCAGCCGACGCAGCGGCGCGGCGCCGGGCGCTGGCCCGTCGACCCGCGGCGAGTGGGTGTGGGCGCTGGAGGACGTCTCCTTTGAACTGGGCGAGGGGGAGGCGCTAGGCATCATCGGGCGCAACGGAGCGGGTAAGAGCACGCTTCTGAAGATCCTGTCGCGCATCACGGAGCCGACGAAGGGCTTTGCGGACATCAGCGGCCGCGTCGGCGCGCTGCTGGAGGTCGGCACCGGGTTTCACCCTGAGCTGACGGGCCGTGAGAACATCACGCTCAACGGAGCAATCCTCGGGATGCGCCGAGCGGAGATCGACAGGAAGTTCGACGACATCGTGAGCTTCGCGGGCGTCGAGCGCTTCATCGACACCCCCGTCAAGCGCTACTCGACCGGGATGCATGCGCGGCTCGCGTTCGCCGTGGCCGCGCACCTCGAGCCGGACATCCTGATCGTCGACGAGGTGCTCGCCGTCGGCGACGCCGCGTTTCAGAAGCGGTGCATGGGCAAGATGGGCGACGCCGCCAGAAGCGGGCGCACCGTCCTGTTCGTCAGCCACAACATGGCGGCGATCGAAAGCTTGTGCAGTCGCGCGATCTGGCTCGAGGGCGGTCGCACCGTCGCCGACGGCGCGCCCGCGGAGGTCATCTCGCGCTACCTGGGCACCTGCCTGTCGGTGCTCAACGAGCACGTCTGGCCAGAGCCGGAGCTGGCGCCGGGCAACGAGCGCGTGCGCATCCGCCGTGCGCAGGTCCGGCCCGAGGGCGGCGACCCGAGCGACCAGATCACCGTCGCCACGCCGTTCGTGATCGAGTTCGAGTACTGGAACATGCGTGCCGACGCGCACCTCAACCTGAGCCTGCACGTCTACAACGAGCAGGGCGTCATCGTCTTCAACGCCGTCCCGACCGAGGAGGCGGTCTGGCAGCGCCGGCCGTTCCCGCGCGGCCTGTTCCGCGATACCTGTCACGTGCCCGGCCACCTCCTCAACGACGGGGTGCACAGGATCGAGCTGTTGGTCGTCGAGGATCTCAGCCGCGTGATCCACCGGATGGAGGACGTGTTGGTGTTCGAGGTGCGCGACGCCGACGAGAGCCGGGACGGCTGGTACGAGCGGCGCGTCGGTGCGGTCCGGCCGCGGCTGGCGTGGGAGACGGAGCACTTGATCGCGGTCGATGCCGCAGCGCGGCGCGATGGCTAGCACCCAGAACACCGGACGCGGATATTCCCACCCCGGCTATGCGGAGTCTCTCGCGGAGTTCGGCGTTCCCCGCGCGTTGCCGCGCTGCGGTGGCTGGGTTCTCGAGCGCGCGATCGCCGGAACCACGGCTCGCGACCTCATGGGCCCCTACCCGCTCTTTACGTGCGCAGACTGGTCGGGGCTGACGGACGACGTCGACGAGCTCGGCGACGAGGTGGTGAGCCTCGTGTTGGTCGCCGACCCGCTCGCGGATGTCGAGGCGCCGGAGCTGCGGCGGGCATTTCCCGACGTCGTGCGCCCGTTCAAACGCCATTTCGTCTGCGATCTCGAGGCGCCCAACGCTACGACGACGCATCATCGGCGCAGCGTTCGCCGCGCGGCCCGGGCAGTGGAGGTGGAGACCTGCGCCGAGCCGCGCGAGCGCCTGGACGACTGGGTTCGCCTGTACGACGAGCTCGTCGCCCGGCACGGCGCAGTCGGCATCAGCGCGTTCTCGCGGGGATCGTTCCGGCGCCAGCTCGCCCTCCCCGGGCTGATCGCGCTGCGCGCCGAGCGCCACGGTGAAACCGTGGCGATGACGCTGTGGCTCGAGGACGGGCCGAAAGCGCACTACCACCTCGCGGCCTCCTCCGCCTCGGGCTATGAGGTCGGCGCGAACTACGCGCTGGTCGCCGCGGCGCTCGAGCAGCTGCGCAGGCGCGGCGTGCGCTGGGTGAACCTGGGAGGCGTGCCTGCCAATGCGTCGCGCGGGGACGGGCTGGCGCACTTCAAGCGCGGCTGGGCGAACGACGAGCGTCCCGCCCGCCTCTGCGGCCGCATCCTCAACCGGAAGGCCTATGCCGAGCTCGGCGATCGTGGCGGAGCTCCGGGCTGGTTCCCGCGGTACCGGGCGAACGAGCACGGGCTCGCAGCGGCACCGCCGCCGCGCGGTGGCGAGGCAGAGCGCTCGGGATGATCGACGAAAGCGTGAGTGGCGGTCGCCGGCGCCCGATGACCGACTTCGCGATCTTCGGCGGGGTGCCCGCCTTCGCCGAGCCGGTGCACGTCGGCAGGCCGAACATCGGAGACCGCGAGCGGCTGATGGAGCGCATCGGCGGCATCCTGGACCGGCGCCGGCTGACCAACGACGGTCCACTCGTGCAGGAGTTCGAGGGCGCCGTGGCCGATTTCCTCGGGGTGCAGCACTGCGTCGCGACGTGCAACGGGACCGCGGCGCTCCAGCTCGCGATTTGCGCCGCCGGGTTGTCCGGCGAGGCGATCGTTTCCCCGCTCACCTTCATCGCGACCGCGAACGCTCTTCAATGGCAGGGTGTCACGCCGGCGTTCTGCGACGTCGCGCGCACGACCCATAACCTTGACCCGGCACGCGTCGAGCACGCGATCACCCCGAGGACGAGCGCGATCGTCGGCGTGCACCTCTGGGGGAGGCCCTGCGCGATCGAGGCGTTGACGTCGGTTGCGGAGCGACGGGGTCTCGCGCTGCTGTTCGATGCGGCTCACGCCTTCGGCTGCTCGCATCGAGGGCGGATGCTGGGCAGCTTCGGGCTGGCCGAGGTGCTGAGCTTCCATGCGACGAAGTTCGTCAACAGCTTCGAGGGTGGCGCGATCGTGACGAATGACGATGCTCTCGCGAGCAAGGCCAGGATCATGCGCAACCACGGCTTCGCGGATTACGACACCGTCACCAGCATCGGCATGAACGCCAAGATGAGCGAGGCCAGTGCCGCCATGGGCCTGACGTCGCTGGAGGCGCGCGACGTCTTCTACGCGGCGAACCGCCGCAACCATGATGCCTATCGAGCCTCGCTCGCCGGAATCGCGGGCATCAGCCTGATCGAGTACGACGACGCCGAGGTGTGCAACCGCAACTACGCCGTCATCGAGGTCGACGAATCCGCTGCGCTCTCCCGCGACGAGCTCCAGCGCCTCCTGTGGGCCGAGAACGTGCTTGCGCGCCGCTACTTCTTCCCCGGCTGCCATCTGGCCGAGCCCTACCGCTCGCTCTTTCCAGATGCGGGGCTTCGGCTGCCCGAGGCCGAGCGGTTGGCGCGACGGCTGCTCGCGCTTCCCACCGGGACCGCGGTCGAGCCGGCGACGATCGCCGTCGTCAGCGAGCTGATCCGCCGCGCCATGGCCGACGGGCCGCGCCTGAGACGGCGGCTGGAGAACGTCGTGCCCACGGACGCGGATCCGTCGTCGGACGGTGCCAGCTGATGGCCCGCGCAGAGGCATCCGTGCGGGTGAGCGTCATCGTCATGAGCTATCAGCACGAGCGGTACATCGCCCGCGCTCTCGACAGCATCCTCGAGCAGGACGCCGGTGTCCCCTACGAGGTCCTGGTGGGAGACGACGCCTCGGATGACGGCAGCCGCGCGATCATCGCGCAGTATGCCGAGGCCGCCCCCGACCGTATCCGGCCGTTCTTTCCGGACGCCAACCTGGGCCTCGAGGGCAAGGCGATGTTCAACGCGCTGCTGGAGCGAGCGCGCGGCGAGTACATCGCGAAGCTCGACGGAGACGACTACTGGACCTCCCCCGTGAAGCTCCGGCGGCAGGTCGCCTACCTCGACGTCCATCCCGAGTGCTCGATGTGCTTTCACAACGTCCTGTGGCGACGCGAGGACGGATCCCGTGCCGACGTGCCCTACAACAGCGCCGACCAGGCGACGCAGCTGACGATGCAGGACCTCCTGAGCGCCAATCCCGTCGCATCGTGCTCCGGCGTCTTCCGGCGCGACGCCATCCGTCCCCTGCCGGCGTGGTTCTTCGAGCAGCCGTGGGGCGACTGGCAGCTGAACCTCATCGCCTCGCAGCAGGGCAGCATCCACTACCTTCCCGAGGTCATGGCCGTCCATCTCACGCACGCGGCCGGCATGTGGTCCAAGCTCTCGTGGCTGGAGGCTCTCGAGGGCATCACGCGCTGCCAGGAAGGTCTGCAGGGCGTGGTGCCGCCCGCGCTCGAGTGGCGCCGTCGCGCTGCGCTCGGCGAAACCTGGGTCAAGCGCGCGGTCGAGCACGCGCGCCTGGGTGACCGCAAGGAGGCACGCCGCTGCCTGCGTGAGAGCTTCCGTGTACGGCCGATCGACGTGCGGCGGCTGCGCCGGGGGGACGGAGAGCGGCGGCGAGCTCTGCTCTGGCTGAGGCTGAGGCTGAGCGCCGGGGTGGCACCGGGCATTTGTTCGGCTGGCGAGCGGCGTGTGGGAAAGGGGGCCGCGGCGGGCGGCGAGGCGGTCACACCCGCCGATCGCGACGAGCATCGAGGGGGTTGATCGCCGCGCCTGCACGCAATTCGTCCGTCAGGCTCGCGTCGTGCCATTGCGTCGTCAGCAGGCGCACCGCGACGTCCTCGCGCACCGCGTCCGAGGAAAGCTGCGAGTCGCGTCCGAGCCACATCTCCACGGCGGCGGCGGCATCGTTGAACCCGGCCTGCGCCCGTAGCCCGACACTGCTCGAGAAGCGCAGGTTGACGTCGTGGCAGCACAGGGTGCCGTCGGGCGCGGGGCGGAACTGAACGTTGCACGGCCCGGTGGCGCCGAGCGCCGCGCAGATTCGCGTCGCAAGCGAGGACGCCGCCGAGTTGCACGGCTGCAGTCGTGCCCAGACGCTCGTGCCCCGGCTCAGCGAGCGCTCCATCGCGATCGCTCCCATCAGGCTCTTGCTCGTGCTCATCAGACATGCCACGCTCAACTCGGGTCCGTCTGCGGCCACGAACCGCTGGAGCACGACGTCGCCGTCCCCCTCCCAGCGGGAGAGTTGCTCGGGCGTGGTGAGCAGCGTGACGCCAGAGGAGCCCGAGCCGAAGCGCGGCTTGATCACCCATGGAGGCTCGTAGGCGGCCATCAGCGCGGCAACGCCCGCCGCGTCGTCACAGGCCACCGTCGCCGGCGTCGGGAGCTCATGATGTGTCAGGATGTCGTACATCGCCAGCTTGTCGCGCGCACACCGTAGCCGCGAGTAGTCGTCGACTCCCAGCACGACCCCCGACGCCCGCCCGACCCACTCCCGGTGCAGCGCGAGCGCCTCGAGGACGTCCTCTTGCCCGGCGAGCACCAGGCGAATCTCTCGGCGCTCGCAGGTCTCGGCCAGCCATGCCGGGAAGTCGGGGTCGTTCGCAAGCGGCGACAGATACGCCGCGTCCGCCAGATACAGGCCGGGAGACTCCGCTGCGATGCACGCAGCTTCTATCCAGTAGGTCCGCGATGCGCACCGAAGCGCCTCGATGATCCCCTGCGCTACGAGGTCGCCCGCGGCCAGCACGAGGTCCACCTTCTCCTTGCGCGCTACATCCGCCAGCTCGGCCAGGACCGCCTCGTGCTCGGCGGTCCGGCTGTGTCCTTGGATCGTCTTGCCGACGTGCCAGTCCGCGGTGTGGAGGATCTTCACGGCTGCGGAAGACCCTCCAGCGGGTCGTCGGGATGGTCGGCTGCCTCGGGATTCGCCCCCGCCTCGCTGTGACGCGTGGCCCATGCCGGGAACGGGAACTCGAGGACCAGCGGGATCGGTATCTCGGGCTGGGCCAGCATCATCGTTCCCGGCTTCATGATCGTCGCGCGGTCGCGCTGGGGGCCGCGCAAGAAGCCGTACTGGCCGCGCTCCGCCTCGGCGGAGTCCAGACGACCGACCACCCGGATCGCGCATTGACCGACGATCCGCGCCTCGA
>JAHWJM010000189.1 GCA_019348435.1 Actinomycetota bacterium | reverse complement strand
CTGTCCCGGAGTACTTGTACCAGCTGTACGCCGACAGCCCGCCCTTGAGGGCGCTGACCGTATCGGTGTCGAGGGACCACAGGGTGCTGAGTGACGCACAGAGACTGCCGCTTGGCACCTGGAACTGCGGCGGGGGCGACGGCCGCTGGAAGTTTTCGTCGAACCACATCGACAAGGTGGGACCTTGCGGCACCGAGATCATGAACAGGGAGGAAGGCAAGTTGTCGCAACTCGCCCCCCACCACAGCCAGATGTCACCGAGCTTGGCGATCTCGTCAGCGGAGACAATGGCGAAGTCCTTGTTGTTCGCGGCGCGAGCCGTGGCCTTCGTGAGCATGTTGTTGATCTGGGTGAGGTGCGCCTGGGACGGGAATGGCGCGCCGAAAGCAGCATGGAGACGTCCGGCTGCTTGAAGTACGGTCGACACCAACCCCGTGATCTTCTCCAATAGGGCCGCCCGAAGGGAGCTGTCCTTCTTGTCGTGATAGATCGACGGCGAGGTCGTGATCGCCAACGGTGACCGCCTTGACTTCGAGGCGCTGCTCCAACGCATTCACCCGGCGGCGTCACGGGTCAACAAGCTGGCCGAGGAGACACCGGCGCGGTTCGTCGCCTTCGACGTGCTCGCGCTCGCGGACGAGGTGTTGCTGCAGTGCTCCTTCGAGGAGCGCCGCGCGGTGCTCGAGGGGATCGCCGGGCTCGAGCTGACGCCGGTGGAGCGCAGCGCCGACGGGGCGCAGCGCTGGCTGCACGAGGAGGAGGGCGTGATCGCCAAGGAGCTCGCCGCGCCGTACTGCCCGGGCGAGCGGCGCGGGATGGTGAAGATCAAGCGCGTGCGCACGATCGATGCCGTCGTCATGGGCTGGCGGCCGGGCAAGCAGGAGGGCACCGTCGGCGCGATCATCCTCGGGCTGTACGACGACGAGGGGCGGCTGCGCGAGATCGGCCACTCCAGCGGCTTCACCGCGAAGCGCAAGGCCGAGCTCGTCGAGGAGCTGCGGCCGTATGAGACGGGGGAGCGCGGCAGCGGCGAGCCCTCGCGCTGGACGCACGGCCGCGACCTCGAGTGGGTGGCGCTGCGACCGGAGCTCGTCGTCGAGGTGACGTTCGACCACGTCTCCGACGGGCGCATCCGGCACGGCACGAAGGTCCTGCGCTGGCGCGACGACAAGTCGCCAACGGAGTGCTCGCTCGCGCAGCTCGGGTCCTGAGCGCCGGCGCTGACAGAGAGCTCCACCCCTACGTGTCCGAGCGCGCCTTCGACGGCTGCACGCGCTTGGGCTCCCCCGCCTGCTTGGCGAAATGCGGCGGCCATGGCGCGTCGCCCAGCCCCTCCTCCTCGTCGCGGCGGGCGAGGTCCAGCAGCGCGTCGAGGCGCCCGGCGTTGGCGTCCATGTCGGCCGCCGGGTCGCCGAGCTTCGCGACGCGGTCGGGGACGGTGTCCAGGCGCAGGGCCTCGGGCTCGACGTCTGCCACCTCGTGCCAGTGCAGCGGCGTCGAGACCTTCGCGTCGGGCACGGGCCGCACGGAGTAGGCGCTTGCGACGGTGCGATCGCGCGCGTTCTGGTTGTAGTCGAGAAACACGCCGACGCGCTCCTCCTTCCACCACTTGCTCGTCGCCTTGCCGGGCATCCGGCGCTCGATCTCGCGCGCGAGCGCGAGCGCGGCGCGGCGCACCTCCGTGAAGCTCCACTCGGGCTCGATGCGCACGTTGACGTGAATCCCGCGCGAGCCCGACGTCTTCGGGTAGCCGCGCAGGTTCATCTCGGTGAGCAGCTCGTCGACCGCGAGCGCGACCTGGCGGATGTCGTCCCACGGCACGCCCGGCGTCGGGTCGAGGTCGATGCGCAGCTCGTCGGGATGGTCGAGATCCGCGCGCCGCACGGGCCACGGGTTCCAGTCGATGTTCGACAGGTTGACGGCCCAGATCAGGTGCGCGGCGTCGTTGGGCACGAGCTCTGTTGCGCTGCGGCCGGAGGGAAAGGACACCGTCGCCGTCTGCAGCCACTCCGGGCGCTTCTCCGGAACGCGCTTTTGAAAGAAGAAGTCGCCGGTGATGCCGTCGCGCCAGCGCTTGAGCGTCGTCGGGCGCTCGCGCAGGTGGTTGACGGTCTCGTCGGCGACGCGCAGGTAGTACTCGGCGAGGTCGAGCTTCGTGAAGCCGGGCTCGGGAAAGTAGATCTTGCTCGGCGAGGAGAGGCGGATCTCGCGTCCCGCGGCCTCGAGCGTCGTGTACTCGGCCTTCGCCATCGTGCAGAGCATGCCAGCGTGCCGGGGGCGGCGCGGGCGATCGGTTGCCGCGTGGCTCGTCGCGGTCCTGTAGTCCTAGCGAAGCGATGATCGACCACCCGCCCGTCCTCGTCGCGCCCGACGCCTTCGGCGGCGAGCTGCGCGCGCCGGTCGTCGCGGCGGCGATCGCCCGCGGCCTGGAGCGCGCGGGCGTCGCCCCACCGCCCGAGCTGTGCCCGGTCAGCAGCGGCGGACGCGGGACGATCGAGGCGCTGCTGCCGGCGCTCGGCGGCGAGACCGGTGACGGCTTCGCGCGGATCGAGGACGGCGGCACGGCGATCGTCGAGCTCGACGCCTCCGCGCAGCTCACCGCGCAGCGCCTGGCCGCGGCCGCGGCGAGCGGCGCCGAGGTGGTCCTGCTGGCGGGCGCGGAGGCATCCGACACCGACCGCGACGGCGGCGACGACGACGCACTGCTCTGCGCACTGGCCGACGACGCCGGCGTCCGCGGCGTCGCGCTCGTCGTCCTCTGCGACGTCCGCGTGCCAGGCGCGCTCGCCGTGCGGCTGCGCGACGAGGCCGGCGCGCGGCTCGTCGCGGGGGTGCCGTTCGTGCTCGAGGCGCTGGATCTCGGCGCGCGCCTGCGCGCCGCGCGCGCGGTGATCGTCGGCGAGCGGCGCCTGGAACGCGCCACGCTCGGAGGAGGACGGGTGGCTGGGGAGATCGCCACGCGCGCGCGGCAGTCCGGCGTCCCGTGCCACGCCGTCGCCGCGACCAACGCGATCGACCGCTTCGACGCGCGCATCCTCGACCTGCAGGCGATCATCGAAGCCGCAACGGTTCGCGAGCTCGAAGCCGCCGGGGAGGCGCTGGCCGCATACCTCTAGCCTGCGGCGGATGCAGCGCAGATGCGTGGCGATGCTCGGAGCGGCGGCCCTTGCGGTCAGCGGCTGCGGCGGCGGCGACGAGCAGCCGGCCGCGAACGACGGCACGGCCGCGGCCGCCCCGCTGACGAAGGCGCAGTTCGTCGCGCGCGCCGACGCCGTCTGTCGTGAGATCAAGCAGGCGCAACGGCCGTACACCGACCGCCTTCGGTCGCTCGAGCACGGAACCGAGCTCGAGCGCGTGGCGCCGATCCTCGAGGGCGCGCTCGAAGAGTCGCGCAAAGGCCTCCGTCGGCTGCGGGAGCTGCGGGCGCAGGCGCCGCGCGAGGACCGGGCGACGTTCGACACCTACCTGGCCGCCGCCGAGCGTCTGCTGGCGCAGAGCGCGAAGCTCAGCGAGGCGGCGAAGGCCGACGACCGCGCGGCCGGTCGCGAGGTCGCCGCCACGGTCGACGCGCTCAGCGCCGACGAGCAGCGACTGGCCGACGAATACGGCCTCGATCACTGCGGCGACGTCTTCTGAGGGAATCGCCCCAACAGATCGCCGACGGGCCGCGAGCGGTCGCTCGTGCGCTAGCCGAAACGGGTGCGCGTCCGCCTGCATAGCGTCGCGTCGGTGCGGGTACCGGTCGGCGCCAGACCGGAGAAACCCGGACACGAGGTGACAGCCATGGCGAGTGAATCGCATACGACGACCGAGCACGACGAGATCCGCCGCTGGGTGGAGGAGCACGACGGCAAGCCCGCATCGGTGCGGGGCACGGGCAACGGCGGCCCGGGGGTCCTGCGGATCGACTTTCCCGGCGGAGCGGGCGAGGACGAGCTCGAGCACATCTCCTGGGACGAGTGGTTCGCGAAGTTCGAGCAGGAGAACCTCGCGTTCCTCTACCAGGAGGAGAAGGCGAGCGGCGAGGACAGCACCTTCTTCAAGCTCGTCGAGCGCTGATCGTCGCGCGGCGGTCGCCGCCACGGCGGCGGCCGCGGCCGCTGGATTCCCGGGCGCGGACGCGCTGAGATTCTGCGCGTCGTCTGAACTGGCGTACGCTCGCGGCCGATGCCCGACGGCCGCCACCTCCCCAGCCTGTCGCTGCCCTCGCCCTCGCGGCGGGCGATCGTGGTGGGCGGGGGCTCGTTCGGGACCGCGGTCGCGGTGCTGCTCGCGCGCGGCGGGCTGCGCACGACGCTGCAGACGCGGACGGACGAGCAGGCCCGGCGGCTGCAGGAGGACCGCGAGAACCTCGTCTACCTGCCGGGCGTCGACTTCCCGCGCGACCTGCGCGTGGAGAACGTCGACGCCGGCCTCGGGCGCGCGGACTACGTGTTTCTCGGCGTCCCGTCAGACGGTCTCGGCGCGACGATCCGCGGGCTCAAGAAGTCGGGCCTGGGCTCGCGCACCGCGGTCATCTCGCTGGCCAAGGGCCTGACGCCGCCGGACGGCGTCGCCCCGACGGTGCTGCTGCGCGAGCGCTTCGGCGAGGCGCGCGTGGCGTGCGTAGGCGGTCCCGCCCACGCGCGCGAGATGGTCAGCGAAGGCGCGGGGCTCGTCGCCGCCTCCACCAACGAGGAGCTCGCCAACACGATCGCGGGCGTCTTCATCCGCGCCGGCGTCGTGTGCGAGCGCTCCAACGACCCGATCGGCGTCGAGCTCGCCGGCGCGGCGAAGAACGCCGCCGGCCTCGCGGCCGGGGCGACCGAGGCGCAGGGGCTCAACGCGGCGGGCGCCGCCGCGGGCCACATCTTCGCCGAGGTCTGGCGCTACAGCGAGGCGCAGGGCGCGCGGCCGGAGTCGATGCTCGGGCTCGCCGGCACCGGTGATCTCGTCGCCACCGTGCTCGCGCCGCAGAGCCGCAACCGGCGCGCCGGCGAGCTGTTGGCGGCCGGCGTGCCGGCGGCCGAGATCCCCGACCGCATCGGCCAGGCGGTCGAGGCGCTCGAGTCGGTGCCGCTGCTGGCGCGCGCGCTGCGCAACGCGGGGCTGGAGGCCACGGTCACCGAGGGGCTCGCCGACCTGATCTCCGGCGAGCTTCCGCTCCACGAGTGGATCGCGCTCGTGCGCACGACGGTCCCGCCGCCGGCGCGCTGGCGCCGCCGACCGCCGCCCGGACTGTGGGCCGGCCTGTGGGCGCGGCTGCGCGGCGTCAGCCCCCGGCCAGGGTCGTGACGACGGCCTCGTAGACCCCCGCTCCGTAGGACGCCTCGGCGACGCGAACGTTCGTGCGCGCGCCCGTCGCCGCGTGCAGCGTCGGATCGCGCGCCACGGCGTTCGCGACGAACCAGAACGTCCCCACGTTGCTCGCCGTCTCCATGTCCTCGCGCGAATCACCCACGGCGATGACCTCCTCGGGCGCGAAGCCCCGGGCCCGCATGTGGAGGCCGACGGCGTTGCCCTTCGACGCGCCCCGCGGGACGAGGTGGTACGCACGCACCTCCTCGAGTGCGACGAGGGCCGGCGAGCGGCGATGCACCCCGCCGTTGTCGACGAGCCGCAGGGCGCCGTGGCCGTGCTCGGCCAGCAGCG
The DNA here is from genome assembly GCA_019348435.1 of Actinomycetota bacterium. Classification (GTDB taxonomy): domain Bacteria; phylum Actinomycetota; class Thermoleophilia; order Solirubrobacterales; family Solirubrobacteraceae; genus CADCVQ01. The sequence goes on along the minus strand of JAHWJM010000189.1, from coordinate 64 downwards.
CGTCCGCCTCGGCGGCGTCGACGAGCCCGCGGAAGAGGTGCGAGACCTCGCGGCCGTGATGCCA
>JAHWJM010000188.1 GCA_019348435.1 Actinomycetota bacterium | reverse complement strand
CGAGGACAAGGTCTACACGTCGCTGCGCCGCCTCCAGGAGGAGGATCCCACGATCGACCTGCATCGCGACCAGGAGACGGGCGATCAGATCATCGCCGGCCTCTCGCAGATGCACGTCGAGGTGATCGTCGACCGCCTCAAGGAGCGCTTCGGCGCCGAGGTGACGCTCAAGCCGCCGCGCGTGCCCTACATGGAGACGATCCGCAAGCCGGCCAAGGCCCACGGGCGCCACAAGAAGCAGTCTGGCGGGCGCGGCCAGTTCGGCGACTGCCACATCGCGATCGAGCCGCGCGAGCCCGGCGCCGGCTTCGAGTTCATCAACAACATCAAGGGCGGCGTCATCCCGACGTCCTTCATCCCGGCCGTGGAGAAGGGCGTCATCGAGGCGATGCAGTCAGGCCCGGTGGCCGGCTGCCCCGTCAAGGACGTGGCGGTCACGGTGTTCGACGGCAGCTACCACACCGTCGACTCCTCCGAGATGGCGTTCAAGCTCGCGGGTTCCATCGCGATGAAGGAGGCGATGAGCAACGCGTCGCCGGCGCTGCTCGAGCCGATCATGCTCGTGACGCTGTCGATCCCGGAGGAGTCGGTCGGCGACGTCATCGGCGACCTGAGCTCGCGCCGCGGCCGGCCGCAGGGCATGGACTCGATCGGCGGCGGCCTGACAGAGGTCAAGGCCGAGGTGCCGATGGCCGAGATGCTCACGTACGCGCCCGACCTGCGCTCGCTGACCGGCGGCCAGGGGGACTACACGATGGAGTTCCTGCGCTACGAGGAGGTGCCGGCGCATCTGCAGCAGAAGATCGTCGAGCAGGCGACCGCCGAAGAGGCGGTGAGCGCCTGATCGTCGAACTCGTCCCGCCCACCCGGGGCGAGCTTTCGGTCGCCGCGCCCTCTGAGAGGTGAGCGACCCGAAGGAGAGCGACCCATGTGGCCACCGCAAGCACTCGAGTTCCTGCGCGACCTCGAGGACAACAACGACCGCGACTGGTTCAAGGCCAACCGCGCGCGCTACGACGACCATCTGCGCGCGCCCGCCCAGGCGCTCGCCGACAGCCTCGCGGATCTCGGCGAGGCGAAGCTCTTCCGGCCCTACAACGACGCGCGCTTTCACCACCGCCCGCCGATCAAGGAGCAGCTCGGGATCGCGATCGGCTACGGCCCCGCCGGCGGCTATTACGTCGAGCTCTCGCTCGACGGGCTGATGACCGGCGCCGGCCTGCACCATCCCTCCGGCGACCAGCTCGAGCGCTTCCGGACGGCGATCGACGAGGCGCGCGGCGCGCGCGGCTTCGAGCAGGCGGTGGCGAAGGCGCAGGAGGCCGGCATGACGCTCGTCGAGCCCGCTCTCAAGCGCGCGCCGCGCGGCTACCCGCTCGACCATCCGCGCCTCGAGCGGCTGCGCCTGAAGAACCTCACCGTGTTCGCGCGCCATCCGCTCGAGCCGTGGCTGCACGACGAGCGCTGCCGCGCGGTGGTGCGCGCCGAGCTCGAGGGCGCCCGTCCGTTCGTGGCATGGCTGGCCAAGCACGTCGGCCCTCCGGGCGCCACCTGACGCGCCGGTGGGCCGTCTCGGATGCGGCCGTGGCCGGTACCCTGAGCCGCAGCATGGAGCGCAAATCGATCACGACCTCCCGCGCGGCGGTCGCCTGTGACGTGTGCGGTCGCACGCTGCTGCGCGGCGAGCACGCCGACGCGTTCATCGCCAACGGCTCGCGGCGGATGGTCTGCGAGCTGTGCACGGCGCGCGCCGCCAACGAGGGCTGGATCCGCGAGGGCGCCGACAACACGCTGAGCGTCCGGCGCAACGGCCCACGCGGCGGCCGCTCGCTGCTGGGTCGCCTCAAGCCGCCACGCCGCGCCGCCCCGCCGCCCGTCGAGCTTCCCTACCGCCGCATCTCCGCCAACGTCGACCGGATCGTGCCCGGCACGCGCCCGGCGACGCCCGTCGAGCACGACGAGCTCGCGCCGGCCGAGGCGGGTCGGCCGGACGAGACCGCGGCCGCGCCGGCCGTCGCGCCCGAACCGCGCGAGCCGCGCCACGTTCACGCCGTGCCGACGAACGCCGACCTGAAGATGGCGCGCGCGCTGGACGTCTTCAACCTCAGCGCACACCCGCGGCGGATCGCCGGCGTCACGCGCTCGCTCGGAACGCCGATGGTCAGCGTGCTGCCCTCCGAGGTCGAGGGCGCGATCGTCTCGATCGTCGTCGGCTGGGAGCTGTGCTGGTATCGCTACGAGGTCGATCTCGCCGACGAGGCCGCGGGCGTCCGCGTTCTCGGCCAGGGGGCCGAGCTCTCCGAGTTGAGCGAGGCCGAACAGCTGCCCAACGCCGTCGCCGACGAGCGCGGACGGCTTGTCCTTGGCGCCTGAGCCTGCGCTTGTCTAGGGTGCAGCAATGATCTACTGCGTCGTGCCGGAGGCACTGGAGGCCGAGCTGTTCGACAAGCTCACCGCGTACTACGCCGACGACGAGAACGTCACGGTCATCGTCGACCGCCGCAAGTCCGAGCGCCGCGGCCCGGACGACGATCCGGCCGCCGCGGAGCAGCGTGAGACGCGCGACCGCCGCCGCCAGCGCGTGCCCGGTGAGTTCCCGCGCATCGAACCCGGGTGAACTGATGCCCCCCCGGCCGTGAAGGTCGTCGTGCACGTCGACGGCGGCGCGCGTGGCAACCCCGGCCCGGCCGCCGTGGGCGCCGTGATCTCGGCGCCGGGCGGCGAGGTGCTCGACGAGGCCGCAGAGGCGATCGGCATCACGACGAACAACGTCGCCGAGTACCGCGGGCTCCTGCTCGGCCTGCAGCGCGCCCGCGCGCTGGGGGCGACCGAGGTCGAGGTCGTCAACGACTCCGAGCTCGTCGCCAAGCAGGTCACCGGCACCTACAAGGTCAAGCATCGCGACATGAAGCCGTTGCACGCGGCGGCGCTGCAGGCCCTCGCCGGCTTCGAGCGCTGGTCGATCCGCTCGGTCCCGCGGGCGCAGAACGCCGGTGCCGACGCCCTCGTCAACCAGGCTCTCGACGCCGCCGCCCATTCGTAACGCGCTCACGGAGCGTCCCGCGCTCGCCGCGCTGGCCGGCGCGATCGCGATCGCCTTCTCGGCGATCCTGGTGGACCTGGCGAACGTCAGCCCCTCGACGGCGGCCGTCTTTCGCTGTGGCTACGCGCTGCCGGTGCTCGGCCTGCTCGCGCTGCGGGAGCGCCGTCGCTTCGGCGCCCGGCCACCGCGCCACTGGCGCTACGGCGCGATCGCGGGGATGTTCTTCGCCGCGGACCTGATCCTCTGGCACCACGCGATCGACGATGTCGGCGCCGGGCTGGCGACGACGCTGGCCAACCTGCAGGTCGTGCTCGTCGCGCTGGCCGCGTGGCTTCTGCTCGGCGAGCGGCCCTCGCGCAACGTCGCGCTCGCGGTGCCGCTCGTGTTCGGCGGGGCGGTGCTCATCTCCGGCGTCGTCGGCGAGGACGCCTATGGCACCGACCCCGCCCTCGGCGCGCTGTTCGGGGTGCTCACCGCCGTCGCCTACACCGGCTTTCTCCTCGTCCTGCGCCACGCCGGCCGCGACCTGCGCCGCCCGGCGGGGCCGCTGTTCGAGGCGACGTTCTTCGCGACGATCGTCGCCATCGCCGCCGGCGCGCTGCTCGGCGAGGTCGACCTCGTGCCGAGCTGGCCGGCGCACGGCTGGCTGCTGACGCTCGCGCTCACGTCGCAGGTGCTCGGCTGGCTGCTGATCAGCGTCGCGCTGCCGCGCCTGCCGGCCTCGCTGACGTCGATCGTCCTGACCGTCCAACCGGTCGGATCGGTCCTGCTGGGAATCGTCCTGCTCGGGGAGGAACCGGCGCTCGCGCAGCTCGCCGGCGTCGCGGTCATCGTCGCCGGCATCGTCATTGCGACGCGCCGGGCTCGCACCCCGGAGCATGGCCCGCCGATCGCTGGGTAGGTAGCGCCGTGGCGTGCGCACCGGATCTTCAGCTGCGGTGCGGACAGGCACGTCGAACGAGCCAGACAGCGCGAGACGTACGAAGGGCATTCGAATAGAAGGAGGGTGAGCATGGGATCGACGGTGCCCCTGCAGGTGACCGTCAACGGCGAGACGCACACGTCGGAGGTGCCGGCGCGCATGCTGCTGGTGCACTACCTGCGCGACGAACTCGACCTGACCGGCACGCACATCGGCTGCGACACGTCCAACTGCGGCGCCTGCACCTGCCTCGTCAACGGCGAATCGGCGAAGACCTGCACGGTGCTCGCCGTCCAGTGCGACGGCGCGGAGATCACGACCATCGAGGGCATGGCGGGAGCCGACGGCAAGCTCCACCCCCTGCAGGAGGGCTTCTGGGCCGAACACGGCCTGCAGTGCGGCTACTGCACGCCCGGCATGATCATGGCGGCCGCCGATCTGCTCGCCCGCCGCACGGGGGACGGGCCGATCAGCGAGGACGAGGTCCGCGACGGCTTGGAGGGCAACCTCTGCCGCTGCACCGGCTACCACAACATCGTCAAGGCGGTCCAAGCCGCCGCCGAGGCGGGCGACACCGGCAAGGACGAGGAGCCCGAGCCGTCGCAGGAGAGCCGCGAGGCGGCGCAGGAGTTCGCGTCCGAGGGGCTGGGGGCATGAGCGCCGGCAACGGCGGCCAGGCGTGGGTCGGCCAGGGCATCCGCCGCCGCGAGGACCCGCCGCTCATCACCGGCCGCGGCCGCTACACGGACGACATCACGCTGCCGGGGCAGCTCTGGGCGTCGATCGTGCGCTCGCCGATGGCCCACGCGAAGATCGCCTCGATCGACACGTCCGCCGCGGAGAGCGCGCCGGGCGTGACCGCCGTCTTCACCGGGGAGGACGTCGCCGGCGACTTCGAGTCGCCGCTGCCGATGGCGTGGGTGCCGCCGGGGGTCGAGATCAAGGCGCCCGAGCACTGGCCGCTCGCGCGCGACGAGGTCCACCACGTCGGCGACGCGGTCGCGATCGTCGTCGGCGAGAACCGCTACCTCGTCGCCGACGCCGCCGAGATGGTCGACGTCGAGTACGAGGAGCTGCCGGTCGTCGTCGACATGGAGAAGGCGATCGAGGACGGCGCGGCGCTCGTCCACGAGGACCTCGGCACGAACGTCAGCCACCGGTGGGCGCTCGGGACCGAGCCCGACGAGCTGGAGGCCGCGTTCGGGCAGGCCGACGTGATCGTCGAGCAGCGCATCGTCAACCACCGCAGCGCACCGGCGCCGATCGAGCCGCGCGCGGTGCTCGCCGACTACCGCGCCGGCGACCTCGTGATCTACAGCGCGACCCAGATCCCGCACTTCCTGCGGCTGTTCCTCTCGCTCGCCCTCGGGATGACCGAGGACAAGATCCGGGTCATCGCGCCCGACGTCGGCGGCGGCTTCGGCAGCAAGCTCAACGTGTACGCGGAGGAGGTGCTCTGCCTCGTCCTCGCCAAGAAGCTGGGCCGCCCGGTGAAGTGGACCGAGTCGCGCAGCGAGAACTACCAGGCCACGATCCACGGCCGCGACCAGATCCAGGACATCGAGATCGCGGCGAGCAAGGACGGCACGCTGCTCGGCCTGAAGGTCGAGCTGATGGCCGACATGGGCGCGTACCTGCAGCTCATCACGCCGGGCGTGCCGGTCCTGGGTGCGTTCATGTTCCCGGCGATCTACAAGATGCCGAGCTACCACTTCACCTGCACCGGCGTGTTCACGAC